>JAYVSP010000619.1:0-4482 GCA_043775215.1 Planctomyces sp.
TAGCCGCCGGTCGTGCAGCATTACCGGCGGCTAGCGCCGGCTAGCGCCTTGCCGCTCACTCGCACGAACCCACGTTTGTAGAACTGACGAGGCACTAGATGAACTTTGGCAACCAAATTGTTCAACGAAGTTTGCGGCGCATTGGGCCATTGCTCGTGGCTGTCGTGGCGGGCTTGTTGGGAGCGGTGGGGCTTGCCGACGACAAGGCTGTCACCGACAAGGCGGCGGAGGCGTATTTCCATGAATACGTGTTGCCGATTTTCAAACAGCATTGTTACGCGTGTCACAGTCACTCGGCGAAGAAGGTCAAAGGGGGTTTGGTGCTCGATTCCCGCAGCGGTTGGGCCAAGGGCGGGGACACGGGGCCGGCGGTTGTGCCGGGCAAGCCGGATGAAAGTCTTTTGATTCAGGCGGTGCGGTACAAAGGATTGGAGATGCCTCCAACTGGCAAGTTGCCGGAAGAGGCGATCGTCAAGTTGGAACGCTGGGTGGCGACGGGAGCGTTCGATCCGCGGGTCACTGAGGCGAAGATGTCGCCGGAAACGATCGACCTCAGCGAGGGTCGCAAGCATTGGGCTTTCCAACCGATCGAGAGTCGCGGTTCGCTCCGCGAACCAGCGTCTGATCGCGGAGCGATCAGCGACACTTGGCCGCGAACCGAAGTGGATCGTTTCATCTTCGCCAAGCTGGAAGAAAAACGCTTGCGGCCGGTTCGAGATGCGGATCGCCACACCTGGTTGCGGCGTGTCACTCTGGACCTGACGGGACTGCCGCCGACGGTCGAGCAGATCGAAGCGTTTCTCCGCGACGAGTCGGCACTGGCGGAGGCTCGCGTGGTGGACCGCTTGTTGGATTCGCGGGCGTTTGGCGAACGGTTCGCTCGGCACTGGTTGGATCTCGTGGGCTACGCCGATCAGATCGGCACGGCCAATGACCTCTTCGCCGAACATGCGTGGCGGTATCGCGACTACGTCATCGACGCCTTTCAAAAGGACAAGCCCTTCGACCAATTCGTACGCGAGCAATTGGCCGGCGACCTGTTGCCGTTCGACTCAGCGCAGCAGCGGGCCGAGCAACTGACCGCGACCGGATTCTTGGTGCTTGGCGACCTGACCGTCGTTGAAGCCGATAAGCCGAAGCTGCGCATCGACGTCGCCGATCAACAGGTGGATAAAGTCGGCCGAGCGTTCCTCGGCATGACACTCGGTTGTGCGCGTTGTCACGACCACAAGTTCGATCCGATTCCGCAGCGCGACTACTACGCGATGGCCGGGTTCTTTTTCAGTACCGAAACCGTTGTCAAAGCGGAATGGGGCGTCTGGAGTTGGCCGACGGTCGCTGAGCTTCCCGAATCCGAACGGCAGCAGGCCGAGCGACTGGCTCAGGCGGAGCGACATCGGCAACGAATCGCGGCGATGAAGATGGAACGCGACAAGCTGCAAGCGAGCAAGGCCGAGATCGACGCGACCTTGAAGAAAGAAGGCGCGGCGGATGATTCGAATCGGCTCGCGCTGGCAAAGGTTCAGACGGAACAGGCCGAACGGTTGAAGGCGCTTGATCGCGACATTCAGCACGCTGAGTTCTTCGCTCCCGCGCCGCCGAAAGCGTTCGCTGTGCATGACGTCGCTGAGCCGGCTGATATGCAGATCACGATTCGAGGCAACGCCTACACACTGGGCGAGCGCGTGCCGCGCGGTTTCCTGCAAGTGGCGAGTAATGTCGCTGATCGCTCCGCGATCAGTCGCCGGTTCGCGGAGCGAACCGCGACTATGCACGCCAGTGGTCGCCGCGAACTTGCCGAATGGATTAACAGTTCGCACAACCCACTGACTGCTCGCGTCGTGGTAAATCGCATCTGGCAGAAACTGTTCGGCGAGGGACTTGTGCGGACGGTCGATTACTTCGGCCTGCCCGGCGAACGTCCTTCGCATCCGGAGTTGCTCGATCATCTCGCGCGGCAGTTGATGGCCGACGGTTGGTCGCAGAAGCGGCTGATTCGGTCGCTCGTGTTGAGCCGCGTCTATCGGCTGAGCAGTTCCGAATCGAACGCCGATGCGGCACACGTCGATCCAGACAATCGTCTGTTGTGGCGGATGAATCGGCGGCGGCTGGATGCCGAAGCACTGCGGGACGCGATCCTGCTTGTGTCGGGCCGGTTGATCGACTCGCGCGGTGGAGCGTCGATGCCGTTCGAGTATCCCGAAAACACGGGAGGTCTCGCGCCAAAGGGAGTCAATCCGCCGTTCTTCCGATTGAACCGTTTTCGTCCCGAGCAGCAGTTTGAACGCACGGTCTATCTGCCGATCATTCGCTCTGGCCCGCAAGCGGGGCCGAGCGATATTCGCAACGTGTTCGACTTCACTCAGCCGGCCGAGTTCGCGGGTCAGCGGTCGGCAACCGCGGTGCCGACGCAGGCGTTGTTCCTGATGAATTCCGGCTTGGTGAAGGAACGGGCTCGCGACTTAGCGGAACGTGCTCTGGCCGTCGGGCAGGACGAGTCAGTGCGACTAGACCGGCTGTGGTTGCGAGTCTTCAATCGTCCGATCTCAGACAGCGAACGCAACGACTCGGCGGCATTCTTGGCTGAGTTGCGAAAAGAAAATCCAACCACGATGCCAGATGCAGAACTGCGATGCTGGGCGGAGCTGTGTCACGCGCTTTTAGCCAGCAACGAATTCTTGATGCGGATGTAAGGCGAACGGCAGCAGATATGTAACCCGAAGCGTCAGCGAGGACGAACGCTCCACAGGATTCGGTATTTGGAATTGATCACATCCTGAATCGCTCGCCCTCGCTGACGCTTCGGGTTACTTAGGACCGTTCGAGAAACAACTGTCTCATTGTCGCCTTTCGCTCCGCGAAAGGGCGTGCTTTCGCGGAGCGAAAGACGACAATAAATTCTCGAACGGTCCTTAAGTCCTGCCATTCACCGCAGTCTCTTCGCACAGATCAAAGGTCTCACGATGCTAAACTCACAACAATGGACTCGACGCGAACTGCTGCATCAATCGGCGTGTGGCTTCGGCAGCCTCGCCCTCAGCGGCATGCTGGCGAATGCTGCTTGCGCGGCGAGCACAACGCCCGGCAACCGGCAACCGCATTTCCCGCCGCGAGCCAAACGGGTGATCTTTCTCTTCATGGCCGGAGGTCCGTCGCAGCCGGATCTGTTCGACGAGAAGAAATTCATCATCAAGAAACACGGCGAGCCGGTTAGCCCGCCGGTCGATGGCCGCGAAGTGACGATTGGCGTCGACAAGTATCTCGCTCTCGCGCCGGCCGCTCCGATTCGGCCGCGCGGCGAGTCGGGCATGACCATCTCCGATCTCATGCCGCATCTGGCGAAAGTGGCTGACGACCTGTGTCTGCTGCGAGCCGTGCATACCGACAATGAAGCTCATGCACCGGCGACGTTGCAACTTCACACCGGCGTCGGCATCGACGTGCGGCCGTCGATGGGTGCATGGCTGAGTTACGGACTCGGAACCGAGAATGAAAATCTGCCGAGCTTCATCTCGATCCATGCGCCGAGCGACGTGCGGACGTACGGTTCGGGCTTCTTGCCGGCGGCCAATCAAGGGACGCCGGTGATCGTTCCGAAAAGTCCGCAGGATTCGGCGATCAAACATCTGCTCGACCCGCAGACGACGGCCGTGCAACAGCGGCGACGGATCGACATGGTGCAGCGGCTCAACAGGCGGTTGCTCGAACGAGTCGAGTCTGACCAGCAGATGGAAGGGATGATCGAATCGTTTGAGCTTGCCTTCCGCATGCAAGCCGAGACGCCGAAGTTGGTCGATCTTTCGAACGAGTCGCAATCAACGCAGACGCTGTACGGCATCGGCCAGCCACCGACCGACCGCAATGGGCGCGCGTGCTTGCTGGCTCGGCGGCTGAGCGAAGCCGGCGTGCGATTCGTGCAAGTCACAATCGACGGATGGGACCATCACGACGACATCCGCACGGCGCTGCCACGGCAATGTCTCGGTTCCGATCAGCCGGTGGCCGCACTCATTCAGGATCTGAAGGCTCGCGGGCTATTAGAAGACACGGTCGTCGTGTGGACCGGCGAGTTCGGACGCACTCCGTGGAGCCAGGATCTCTCCGGCAAGAACCCGATCGAAAAGCACGGCCGCGAACATCAACCCGAAAGTTTTTGTACCTGGCTGGCCGGCGGCGGAGTGAAAGCCGGTCTGACGTATGGCGAGACCGATGACTTCGGCTTCCGCCCCGTCGCGGGCAAGATCCACCTGCATGATCTGCACGCCACGATGCTGCACCTGCTGGGCCTCGATCATGAACGGCTGACTTTCCCGCATCACGGCCGCGACTATCGGCTGACCGATGTGTTCGGAGAAGTCGTCCCTGAAATTCTTGCGTAAACCGAGTTATTCTTCGTGCGGGCGAGATTGAGAGATGTTTAACCGCAACGCCATCGGCGTGCGCGAGTCGTATCCACCGCGCCCACGCCGATGGCGTTGGGGT
>JAYVSP010000620.1:0-2419 GCA_043775215.1 Planctomyces sp.
CGTCCGGTTCGGAATGTCGATTGACTCATGAACCGGACGCTAGCGCGTTCCGGCTGATCGGAAAAACCTCATTCTTCCCCGCGTGAAGAATAAATGGCCAATGCTGAGACTTGGGGCTGACAGATTGATTGCCGACTTGTTATCACCCTCGCGACGTAATGTTTGAGATTTGAAATTTGAAATTTGGGATTCCGCAAGGAAGCAGCTTCATGAGTGTGCCAGTTTCGCAGATGTGGACGGTCGCGACTTATGTCTTGGGCCAAAAGCTCCGGGGGGTGAAGCGATATCCGCTCGTGCTGATGCTTGAGCCGCTCTTCCGTTGCAACTTGGCGTGTGCGGGATGCGGGAAGATTCAACATCCGGCCGATATCTTGCGAAAACAGTTGACCCCCGAAGAGTGTTTTCGCGCCGTCGATGAGTGCGGTGCTCCGATGGTTTCGATCCCCGGCGGCGAGCCATTGCTGCACCCGCAGATGGACGAAATCGTACGCGGACTGGTCGCTCGCAAGAAGTACGTCTATCTCTGCACGAACGCGCTCCTATTGGAGAAATGGCTGCCGCGATTCACACCGTCGAAGTATTTGTCGTTTTCGGTGCATCTCGATGGACCGGCCGAAGAGCACGATCAGGCGGTGTGCCGAGATGGGACGTATGAAATCGCCGTGAGTGCGATTAAAGCCGCGATCGCCGCCGGGTTTCGAGTCACCACGAACTCGACGCTGTTCAATACTGCCGATCCGGCGCGCTACCGCGAGTTCTTCGACACGCTGATGGACATCGGCATTGAGGGGATGATGGTCTCGCCCGGCTACCCGTACGAGAAAGCCCCCGACCAAGAACACTTTCTGCATTCGCGCGAGACGGTCGGGCTGTTTCGTCGCTTGCTGGCGAATCAGAAGCGCCGCTGGCGATTCAATCAGTCGCCGCTGTTTCTGGAGTTTCTCAAAGGGAACTGGAAGCTCGAATGCACTCCGTGGGGCAGCCCGGCCTACAACATTTTTGGCTGGCAGAAGCCGTGCTATTTGCTCAACGAGGGCTATGCGACGAGCTTTCAAGAACTGCTCGACACGACCGACTGGAGCCAGTACGGCCGAGCGAGCGGCAATCCCAAGTGTTCGGATTGCATGGTCCACTGCGGCTATGAACCGAGCGCGGTCGCCGACACATTCGGCTCGCTACGAGGTTTTCTGACAGTCGCGCGACTGTTCGTGCTCGGTCCCAGCCGCAAGAGCACGGCCGTGGAAAATGTGCCGCAATTGCCTCTTCATTCGATGGCTCCCAGAGTCCAGACGCCGAGTTGTGGAGACGGTTGCTCGGCGACGCAACCGCATTTTGCGGAATCGCGCGAGCGGCCTTTGGTCGAACTGACTGTCCTCAGTTAACGGTCAGATGTCGCTGAACTCGTCGTAGCCGAAGTCGCCAGACTTCGGATCTGAACTCTGGCGAGTTCAGCGACATCGGACAGTTATTTCTGCGCCGGTCCTTACTCCGCTAAATGTTGAGCCTCGGAGAGGCACAACTACGTTGGCTTCGTAATTTTCCCTTGCTAGTTCGTACTGTGTCTCGCGACAATTAGGGCTATTCGGATTGATTCAACACACTTGTGTCCTTCGATAAAGGAGCCTGAATATGAAAGTGCTTGTGTTTTTGCTGACGACAGTTTTGTGGATGGTCTCGATTGAGTCCGCGATTGCCGGAACGATCACCGGCGAGTATTTGGAGGTTCGGACGTGCGACGTTTACACGGGGCCGTGCTTTGCGAATGCCGAGATGAGTCTCGCGGGTAAAGAAGCAGTCATGGCCTGGAAGGTCGAGAAGGGAACTTGGAAGGACGTGACGATTGACGGTCTGGGTGTGGCGCTGGTTGTGAAAGCCGAAGGAACGCTTGGCAGCGATGGCGTCTTCCCCATGAAGCCCGGCAAGACGGCGGCGGTCATCATCGTCGATGAGAAGGCTTCGGCAGACCAACGTGAGGCACTGGTCGCATTTGTGAAGGACCGCGCGAAGGACTTGACCAAGAATGTGCTCAATGTCGTCTCCGCCCCGATCAAGTTGGAGAACGATCATCTGGAAGGCAAAGGAGTCTTCTCCGCCGGCAAGTTGGCCGCGATTGAAACTCGGCAGATGCGGAAGAACGACTGTGTCTGCACCAACGAGATGATCTACTACCAACCTCTGACCAAAGTGGAGAATTTCTCGCCCGCCTATGCTCTGCGGCAGTCGTATCAAGGCGAGGGCCTGAACGGCAAATGGACGAACAACAACACTCGCAGCGCATTCCTGGCGACGTTCCGCGTGAAGTCTTAAATGTGGCACGACTCTCCGAGCTTGTGAACGAATCAGAAAAAGTACGTAATTTGGTTCGCATCGGAAGCGGCTGATGTTTGGATTTTATTTTTTCGTTTTTTCGCGAGCTGGA
>JAYVSP010000621.1:0-9986 GCA_043775215.1 Planctomyces sp.
ACCCCAACGCCATCGGCGTGGGCGCGGTGGATACGACTCGCGCACGCCGATGGCGTTGCGGTTAAACATCTCTCAATCTCGCCCGCACGAAGAATAACCTCTGTCGCCGCTTCGCGGCTGAAGCCTGCGTAACACCAAACTTATGGATCACTCTTTCTGTGCGAACGGACTCTGCAACGGTTCGCCGGTCATGAAGTTCAGCCGTGTGGCGCGGATGACTTTCCATTCTCCCTGCTCGCGTTGCCAGGTCAGTTCCCAGCGAGTCGGTTGCCGTCCGACATTGCCATAGGCGCCGATGTTGACCGTTGCAGATGCTCGGAAGTGAGTCACTGCGCGCGAGTTGTTGTTCGTCAGTGTGGTGCGGATGTCGGAGATGCGAACATCTTCTTGGATGTCGACCAAATCCAATCCTTGACGCGCCAAGTTCTGAACCTCAGTCGCCGTGGCCGAGATGAACGCGAATGTCCGCGGCTCGGGTCCGCCCAGTATTAAGTTTCCGATGCCCCGTTCGAGGGACTCTCGCTGAAACGTTGTCGTGAAGTCGATCAATCTCTGCGAGACACGTTCGCGTTCTGTGACGATCTGTTTTTCCACCAGCCACACGACGCCGCACAATGCGAGGCACAGTGCCGCCCCTGCCAAGTACCCCGTGCGACGCTGCGACACCCAGCCCAAATAGAACAGCACGGCGATTACGCTCAGCAAGACAATCGGCGGCCAAGGCGTTTCGGTGAACCACATGAGAGGTCTTTCGCTGGGAAGGACGAATGACGAAATACCCAATGACGAAAGAATGACGAATAGCGAATGACGAAGGAACGTCATTTGATCTTCGCCGTCAATTGGCGACGGCTCGGCAGGCGCCCGCGACGATCTGAATTTTCCGCCGCGTGATTTCTTGGCCTCCTGTCTTCAGTACCAGGAAGTATTTCCCCGGTTCGAGAGCTTCGCAGGCGCGATACACGAAATTGCCGCGCAGTTGCGATCGGACGACAACTTGGCCGACTCGGTCGAGCAACACATTGCTGGCATCGTGCAGATTGCATTCGATCCACATGTCCTCGTGCGGCGGGCTGAGCGTGCATTGAGCAATGATCGACTCGCCGTGCCGAAACGTCTCCTTTCGACCTGTGACCATGCCGCCGAACATCTCTGTGCCGAGATCAAAGGCCAGAAATTTGTCGTATTCGCGAATCTTCTGATCTCCTGCGAACATCCGTTTGGCGAGCGCCGGATCGACTTCGCGCAAGGCATACGGTCCCTCGGCCCGACGCTCGCCATACGGATCGACGCGATATTCGACCTCAACAGCGGCAACAGTGACTGCCAGCATCAACAATGCAAACAGTGCCGCCGAAGCCACCGGATTCAAACGCCGATCAAGGTTCGCAAACCGTGAACTCACGAACCGACACAATGCTCTGGCAGGTGTCGTTGCAGCGGCCAACCGGGGCAGCCAAGTATCGCCGTGTCGCCGCTTCCAGCGCCGCCAGCGAGCGGCCCACGTCACGACGTCACCAGAATTCACGAAACTGAAGTAGATCGAAATGCATGTGATCGGGAACAAGTACAGACCGAGCGTCAACGTGGTCATCAGATGAAAGATCACGCCAAGTCCCAGCATCCAGACGCGACTCCAGCCGTGCCAGGACAAGAAAAGAAACAAAATCTCCCACACGATGGCGATGTACGCAAACGCGACCAATGTCGGGGGGAACAATGTCAGCCATTCGCCGATCGGGTTCGCGTTATTGACGTTGGTCATCATCCAGTGCAGCAGTTGGTCACCGCTGAAGTACGCCGGCGTATGCATCTTGGTCACCGACGCTCCGAAATAAATCACGCCGATCAGCAGTTGAATCAACCGCCGAGGCCCGGCCGCGAATGTCGGGTAGTCGGCAATACTCCGAGGCCGCGGCAGTCCCAATCGCCGCCGTCGCAACCAACTGTCGACCGACCAGACGGCTCCGCACTGAGAGAACATCAGCAGGAACAACACATGCGACGTGATGACCGAATACTTCGTCATCGTACTTAAGCTGTCGAGCAAATTCAGATATGTGTACAGAAAGGCCGAAATCGCCAACGAGGTTCGCGTGTACCAACCGAGACAAGCCGTGAAGCTGCAAAACGTGAGCAGGGTCATCAGCGCAACTGCCATGCCGCCAGAAGGGACCGGCAGCAGGTCGAGAAATCCATAGTTGACCGCCAGCGGCGCCGGAGCTCCGTCCAACGAATACAGCTCGCGCGAATGAATCCAGCGAGGAACCGTCACCAACAGGCACGCAATGCCGATAAAAATGCGGACCAGAGCCAGCCCGAACGGAGCTTCCTCTGCAAAGAAGAATTCACGAATGCGATCGCGCAGTCGCGCTTGCGGTTCCAGCATTGAAGTCATGTTCCAACTCCTACTTTGGGGCTTGTCGGAGTATTCGTTTAACCGCTACGCCAACGGCGTGCGCGCGACGTAAGTCGTGATCCACGTCGCGCCCACGCCGTTGGCGTTGGGGTTAAACAAGTAATTCGATAGTCTCCTTGCCTCGGTGGTTTTCGGGCCTCTGCACTACGTCGATCACGATTTGGAATGAAAGGGGTCGTAGTGCAAAAGCCTAGAACCACCGAGGCAAGCTCGGCGGGGTGCGAATGACATTGTTTATTTAAGGCTCAATTGCCCAGAGGCGAAGAAACCTGCTCTGGCGGTTCCGTGACGGCATCCATCACTTCCGGCGGAGCATTCGCTGACTGCATCGGCCGAATCGCGAACATCGGCTGTCCTCGGTGAGCAGCAGCCATCAGCCGCGGGTTGTCAGTGATCGTCAGATTGGTTTGATAATTCAGCCACGGAGATGAATTGCGCACGATCTGGCCATCGGGAGTCATCACCGTGCGCAGCCGGTAGTACGAAAACGGCTGTTTCGGCTCCGAGTACCGTTGTTGCCAAACCGCATCGGGCAAGTTGAATTTCTTGGCCCAGCTCTCTTCGACCACGTACAGTCGCGTCATCGGCTCGTGCCGCGAATGCTTTAACGCATTCAACGCAATGGCTGCCGGATACGAATTGAATGAGTCGTAATGTTGCCGGCTGATGTCGCCATACGGGTGATAATCGGCCCATGGACCCGGCGAGAGATCGTAATACGTGCCACTGAGTCCCTGGCCGACGATGTGCGTGCGAGTTTCATACGCCGCCCAGCCACAGAACATGTCCCAGACGATGAAATACATCGAGGGATGTGAGCCGTCATGAAAGTTCGTGGCATGTGCCACGACGCCGAATAGCAACGCACTCAAGTACGCGGTGATCCCCATACTGGCAAGCCAACGCCGGATCATGACTACCTCCTTGTCTGCCGTCAGCGATCGAATTCACGGCGGCGAAATAGCTGAGATCGCCAAAGTCGGTCAAGGTGGCTCCATGACAAATAGTGCGTGGGCTAAATGACCGTGCATGATTTGTGTCGATCCGATTTGATCAGCCGGAACGCGCTAGCCCGAATGATTCACGAGTCTGCCCCGTGTCGAGCAGCGAGCAGAATTTAAGCCTGAAGCGCAAGCGAAGCAGACCTGTTCGCCCGGCTTCGCTTGCGCTTCAGGCTTGAATATCGACGTGAATAATCCGGGCTAGTGCGTCTTCAAGACTACGAATTCGGGTTCATGTGAGTGAGCGGCAAGGCGTCAGCTCCCGGACGAATCGGGAGTGTGGTTCTGGCCCAACGGGCCAAGACTCGGCAGCCCAGGGCAACGCCCTGGGTTTGATGGCGTCGAAAACGGTAAGCCCTAAAGGGGCGAAACAACCGAACGAAAATGTGTCGCCCCTTCAGGGCTTTGGTGATGTTGCGCCCGTTAACCCAGGGCGTTGCCCTGGGCTTTCGAGTGACGTCCCTTCGGGCCTGAAGACAGCTATCGTTTCACTTCGCCAACTGCTCTTTGATGAACTCCAGCGCTCGCGCGTGGGCTTCGGCGACGCGTTTGGGGTCGCCGTCGCGGAGGCCGTGTTCGGCACCTTCGAGGGTGAGCAGTTCGTGCTTCACGCCGTGCTTGGTCAGTTCCTTGGCCCTGTCGGTCGAGCAGAAGTACGGGACGTCGGTGTCTTCGGTGCCGTGAACCATCAGGATCGGCGGGTAGTCGCGCGTGATTTGTTTGACCGGGCAAAAGCGGTCGAGCTTGCCCGGTTCTTTGACGGCGTCGATGCCAGTGACGTGTAGCGACCAGCCGCCGGTTTGACGCAGGTGGCGATAGTAGCCGCCGCGCGCTTTTCCCTCGGCGGGATCGTCGGTGTTCGTGAGCACTTTGCCGTTCTTGTTGACCCCCGCGAGTGCTTCCTCGCGCGGGACAGGAGCGCCGTGATGCGTGGACTTCGCGCGAGTCCACTCGCCGTCGATGTCACCGTAGCCCCAATAGGCCACGAGCGCGGTCGGCGTCGGCTTCACGATCGCGACGGAGAGCAGCGTCAAGAACCCGCCCGCCGAACCGCCGGTCACGACGATGCGGCTGCTGTCGGCGTGAAACAGTTTCGGACCTTGCTCGTGCAGCCAGCGGAAGGCGTCCTGCAAGTCCTCGGCGATCTGCGGCAGCTTCACTTCCGGAGCCAACCGATAATCGAGCGACACGAACACGAATCGCTCGCGAATACACAGTTCCAAAATCTGCTTGTGTACCTGCGAGCGGCTGCCGACGATGAGCGCTCCCCCATGAATCCAAACCACCACCGGCCGAGCCACGTCCCCCTCCGGCCGATACACATCCGCCTCCACCTTCACGTCTCCCACCGTCTTGTAAACGTGAGTCGTCTTGACGAGCGGCTTGTCGTCCGTTCGTCCGTTCGACGTGACGAACACAATCAGGGTCAACACCGTCGAAATCGTGCGAACGTAATGCGGCAAACGGAGTGTGTTCATGGTCGCGGCCTTTCGCTGTTCTGAGCGGGTGATTATTTGGAGGGGGGCCATTCGCCGAGGTCCGTCAAAACCTCTCGTCGAAGTGCCGGGGAAATAAAAAAGTTGATCTCTCTTTGCAGTCGATCCATGAGCGATCCAACATTCGCGATCAAGCCGCGCCGCTTGGCCTGACCTAGAATCCCAAGGGTTCCCGTGATTCGCAGGCCATACATGGTTGCGACGCGGCGTCCGCAGTTCTCGTCGATCAGCAAGCCATCCGCTGACAACTCGATTGCCAACCTGATGGCCTCGCGTTCTCCCACATCCAATTCGAGAAACTCAGCAGTCTCTGCCACATGAATCACCGGTTCTTGCAATTGGAACCGAGCAAGTTCCGCAGGACTCAACGGTGCGAACAATTTTCCCGCGCGGGTCAGTTCCGCGAAAACAGCGGGCGGAATGGCCACTTCATCGTACAACTCATTCAAAAGTGGCAGCAGGTCAAGATGAGCCAGAGCACGGATCGGCGAGGTGTCGCTCACGACGACGGGCATGTCTTCCGCTCCAATGCTTCAGTGTTGTGTAAATCGAGTTTCCAGTCTTCGACGGTTGGCCGGTAGATCGCAATGTTTCGCAGCGCGAGTTCTTCTTCAAACTCACCTCGCGACATTCCCGCGAGTTGGGCAGCGGGCCATAAGTGCAGCTTGCCGGCGTCGAATAGCCGGCAGGCGATCTCGATTTGCATTTCACGCTCGGTCATACCAGCGGATTGCAGCGTCACATCGGGAATCGTAAGCGTCATCATTTCACCTCCCATTGAGCAGTGATTTCCCCATGTCCTACGGTACTTTGGCCACACCCCGGAAACCAGCCCCATGAATCCAAACCACCACCGGCCGATACACATCCGCCTCCACCTTCACGTCCCCCACAGTCTTGTAAACGTGAGTCGTCTTGATGAGCGGCTTCTCTGCGGCGGCTTGGTTGTCTGCCGCGAAAGCGGTCGACGAGATCAAGAAAGTCAGTATCAGTGAAACGAAGTTGCCGTTTGATTGAATTTGACGGTTCATGTTGTTGTGTCTTTCCGTTTTGATTGGGGCGTGTATGGCATTGGGAACCACATGGTTTCTCGCTTCAGAACCTCGCTGTAACGATGATGCCACTCATTGCCAAAGCGTTTGGCCAACGACGATACGGCCGCGTCGAGTACCAGCTATTCGTAAATCTCGCGACGATGGCCGATGACGACAACATTCACTCGATTGGTGGAGTCATCGATTCGTTAAATCACGCGCCAGTCGCCGACTCGGTAGCGCAGATAGCCGACCCATTCGCCCATCAGCCGCTTGATGTTGTTGCCTTGACGCGGATCGGCTTCGAGCTTTTGAAAACAGCGAGCCAGTTTCAACGCCAATGGGCGATCGGCGGCCGCATAGAACTCGGCGGCATCGGGAGAGAGGACGACGTCAAACATCGTCCCGCACCTTGCGCCAATTCACTCCCCGATTCGCCTTCAAATCGGCTTCGGCTTTTTGAACCTGCTGCCGCAAGGTCGGACGGTTCAAAAACGCGATGTAGTCAGCCAACGATGCCAGCCGCTCGCCGGGGAGTTGGTCAACGGCTTTCTTGATCTCACGTCGTACTTGTGTTTGGGTCATGGCAAAAGGTTACTCGAAGAATGGCGATGACGGAAATTCAAATGGCTCTTCCGGTGTTCCGGGGAGGCAAGTTTCAAAGCCACGGATGAAACACGGATTGAACACGGAAGAGGACAGCGAACAAGGCCAAGAAGAATCGAGTGAGGTAACGGAACGAGGGTGCGAAACGGTTTCTAACCTCTGGCTTGGTCCCTGCTTTTATCCGTGGAACAAAAACTGTTGTCTGACATTCCCGTCCGCCGCTTTTTCTTGTTTTCCAATTCCCTGCCTCCTGTCCTGATCCGTGTTCAATCCGTGTCTCCCATCCGTGTGGCCTTCTTATCCGTGTGGGTCGGCGTTCTTTGAGATCGGTCAAGCCCTGGCAACTCAATCCCACACGGATGGATCCAAAGCGGTGCTGACACACCGCACTCCAAGGCCCCAAGAGGCCGGCAGCAGTCGGTAGCCGTGATCGACCTCGGCCATGTCGTCGAGATGTTTCAGCCCCGCGAAGCCGATCACTCGGCCGCTCGTTTTTTCCACGCACGCCCACCTGCCGAACCTATGCTTCCAATAGTCGGCGATGGGGTGAGAGCGGAGTATTTCCAGCGCGTGTGCGACGCTCACGAACCCTCCGCCCGGATCGCCGGTGTACCGCGTGACGGCCGGATCAGCAAACGCTCGGTTTCCAGAATGAGTCTGCCAGCCATGAGATGTTTCGCTTTTTTGGAGTGCGGGGATGCATCCCCGCTTTCGATTGCGGCGGAGCCGCTTTTGTTTTTCTAGGCTCACGAATCTCATATGCACAGAAAGTGGCTCCGCCACAAACCAAAGCGGGGATGCATCCCCGCACTCCAAAACTCACTCACGCGAGGATCGGGTGAACAACTTGGCCATGCACGTCGGTCAGGCGGAAATCTCGGCCGCTGAATCGGAAAGTCAGCCGCTCATGATCGAGGCCCAACAGGTGCAGGATTGTGGCGTGCAGATCGTGCATCGTGCAGATATTTTCCACCGCATGCATGCCGAGTTCATCGGTGGCGCCATACACCGTGCCGCCGCGCACGCCGCCGCCGGCCAGCCAAACCGAGAATCCTTCCGGGTGATGATCGCGTCCGTCGCGGCCGGAGGAGTGCGGTGTGCGGCCGAACTCGCCGGCCCACACCAGCAACGTTTCCTCGAAGAGGCCGCGCTGCTTGAGGTCGGTGATCAATCCCGCGATCGCTTGATCGGTGTCGAGAGCGTTCTTCTCGTGACCGGCCTTGAGATTGCCATGCTGGTCCCAAGTGCCGTTCGACGCGCCGGGCGGACAGGTGATCTCGACGAAGCGTACGCCCGACTCGATCAGGCGGCGTGCTCGCAAACATTGGATGCCGTACAGCCGCTGCGATGGCACCTTGGAGTCGAGGCCGTACAGCATCTGCGTCGCTGCGGTCTCGCGGCTGAGATCGAGCACATCCGGCACGAGCGACTGCATCCGAAACGCCATCTCGTAGTTCTTGATCGCCGCCTCGACGTCATCGTCCCCGCCGAGCGATCGCGAGAAGGCTTCGTTCTGCCCGCGCAGCAGCGCGAGCTTTGCTTGCTGGATGCGCGTATCTTTGTCCGCTGGCTGAATGTTGTCGATCGGCGTGCCATCGGCGGCGAGCAACGTCGCTTGGTGATTCGCCGGCAGGAAGCCATTCGAATAATTCTCCATCCCGCCACAGGGGACGACTCCGAAACTCAAGACGACAAAGCCCGGCAGGTTCTGGCTCTCGCAGCCGAGGCCGTAATTGACCCACGAACCGAGGCTCGGCCGCCCGGCGTTATTCGAGCCGGTGTGCAAGAACAGCACTCCGGTCGAGTGAATCGGCAGATCGGCCTTCATCGAGCGAATGACCGCCAGGTCATCGGCATGCATCGCGATGTGCGGAAACAAACTGCTGACCGGCAGACCGCTCTCGCCGCACTTCCGAAACGGCCACGGACTTTTCAGCCATTGCCGATTGCCATTCGCGGTCGGATTCTTCGATTCCAGAAACGGCTGGCCGTCGAGTTCATCGAGTTTCGATTTCGGATCGAACGAATCGACGTGCGAAACTCCGCCGTCCATGAAGAGGAAGATCACGTTCTTGACCTTCGGCGCGAAATGGGGTTGAACCGAATTCAATCCGCGCGCGACTGCCGATTCAGCCCTCAGACTATTTTCGGCCAACAACCCTGTCAGCGCGACTGCTCCGAAACCATTGGCCGATTTCGCCAACCACTCACGGCGCGTCAGTGACCCGATACGGCCGACTTTGCAACGGCATTTGCTTTCAGACTTGAGGCTCATACTTCATCCGCCAATTCGAGAATCAAATCCAGCAACTTCTGCGAGACGAAAAAACCAAGGTCATCAATCAAACGAAAGACGTCCGGACGAATCGCATCAATGAGACCAGCTTTCTTCGCTTTCAGAAGCACTCCCAGCGTACCGATCAATCCCAATCCCATCTGCCGAGCGACTTCTCGCCCAGCCAATTCGTCGATCAAAACCTGATCGACTTTAAGTTCTCGCGCCAAGACCAGTGCTTCCGACTCACCCCAGTCGAGAGTTTCGCGAAGTTTCGCAACCTCATTCACAGCAATCGGTACAACAACCTCGATGAATGGGAAGTCCTCAATATCAATTGACTCGAATTCCGCCGCTGGTTCCAAAAGCTCAATGGCGACCGCCGGAGGGACGAAGAC
This sequence comes from Planctomyces sp., assembly GCA_043775215.1. Taxonomy (GTDB): domain Bacteria; phylum Planctomycetota; class Planctomycetia; order Planctomycetales; family Planctomycetaceae; genus SXKJ01. The sequence goes on from JAYVSP010000621.1 coordinate 9,230, forward strand.
TCGGCCAAACAGTTTTGACAACAAACCCGTACGGCCAATGAATGCTAGAGCTCGAATTGGTGATGTATCACTGACAACGATCGACATGGTTATCCCAGGACTCGATTGATCGTCGCTAAGTCATCCTCGAACTCCTCAAGCGTCATCTTGACGATAGGCAAACCGCGATCGAGCAACGCCGCTTCAAACTGCACTCGGCTCAGATTGGCCCACCGCATTCCCTGCAACAGTGTCAGTTTGCCCGCATCGTACAGCCGGCAGGCGACTTCGATGCGCGCGTCTTGCTCCGTCAGTCCGGCGGCTTCCAGCAATTGATCGTCAATGGTCATGGGCATGATTCAGACTCCTCGAAAAATACGGGGCCGCAGAACAATCGTCATCGTTTGCCGAACAATTTATCGAGGGTGGCCATGTCGTCGTCCAAGTCCTGTCGCGTGACCTTATACACCGGCAAGCCACGGTCGATTAAGGCACACTCGAAATCGACGCGACGGAGTCCGCTCCACCGCATCGCCTGTAACATGGTTAGTTTCTCAGCATCGTACATTCGGCAAGCGACTTCGATGCGTGCGTCTTGTTCCGTCAAACCGGCGGCTTCCAACAATTGGTCGTCGATGATCATCGGCATGATTCAGACTCCTCAAAAAAGGTGGCTGACAGCTTAGCTTAGGACCGGCGCAGAAATAACTGTCTGGAGTAGCGGAACTCGTGAGAGTTCCGTCCGAAGTCTCACGACTTCGGCTACGACAGTTATTGA
>JAYVSP010000622.1:0-7378 GCA_043775215.1 Planctomyces sp.
GACTGCATCCCGCCAATTCCGAAAAACCGAACACCCGACCCCTCGCCGGTGGAGTTACAACCCGGAGTCAAACTTTACGAGTGAGCCGGCTGGCTTATCACTCCCTTCGGGAACGGTGCCGAACACGGCGACGTACAGTACGCCCGACTTGTCGAACGCCAGTGCGGTCGGCTTGTCGAGGCTCGCGATCTTCGTGGCCTTCACTTCGTCACCGTCGATGTCCAGGCGGAACAGGCCGCCCGCTTTCGGGTCGCTCCACGAGTAATCGGTCGCGTACAGCTTCTTGGTCTTCGGGCTGTAGGCCAGGCCGCAGATGTCGTTCAGGCCGGTCTTGTAGTTCTTCTTGAGCTTGCCGGTTTCCGGATCGTAGATCGACAGCAGGCTGTCGCCGGGCGGAGTCGAGACCTCGCCCATTTGGCCGACCACGAGATCCTTGCCGTCCAGAGAGAAAATGACCGGCACCGGAGCATCGACTTCGGTGGCGACCTTGGTGGCGATCGACAACTTCAACGCACCCGGCTTGCCGTTGGTGGCGGTGCTCTTGGCGATCCAGCCTTTGGTGTCGTCGCCGTTGCAGGTGATGAAGATCGACTTGCCGTTGGAGGCCACGCCATAGAAGTTGCCTTCGCCCTTGGCGGATTCTTCGCTGGCCTTGATCGGTCCGAGCGTCGCGACGGCGGCGTCTTCTTTGATCGGCTCGTGATCTTTGTGAGCCGCGTCCTTGCCGACCTTGTAGATGCGGACCAGTTCGTCGCCGTCCGGGCGGCTGCCATCGCCGACGATCAAGTGCTCGTCATCCCAGAACGCCAGGCCGAGCGGCCCGATGTTGTACTTCGGCCCCTTGCCGTAGATGTCGGTCGGGTACCCGCCGATCTCGACGTGAGCCTTGCCGCTCTTCGGATCGAAGCGGTGTACGCCGCTATGAGCCGCAATGAAGACATGCCCGGTGGCCGTCTGCACCGCGACGCCGCACGGGTTATCAATCCCGCTCAACACCGTCGTCGGCTTCGCGTCCTGAGCGACCGCCGTCAGTGCCACTGCCGTGAGAGTCACAGCACCACACAACAAAAACGCCATTGATCGAAGCATGAGAGAACTCACTTTCTAAAGTAGCCATCACGTTTCGCGTGATGAGCCTTTTGCCTCTGGACTTGGAAATCGAATAACGGTGCCCAACCTCACAGCCGACAAACCAAACGGCCCAATTTGTTTCGCGACCTTTTCAACCTATTTCGTCGTCGACTGTACTTGTTGGATCAATTCTTGTGCTTCCGAAAACGCGAACCATCCGAGACGACCGCCAAGATTATCAATCGAGTTGTAATCGCCGATCATTTCCATCCCTGAAGCATTGGGTTTGAGGGCAACATAGCCAACAACCCACTCCTCCTTTGACGTTACACGCTCAGCGAGTGCTTTGAGTTGAGCCTGGATCGCCTTGGTTTCGTCATCATCTACCCAATCACAATCAAAGCAGACCTCATCCGGTTCGCGAAACTTCGTCCGACAATCTGGCGACGTGCAACAATACATCGCGATCTCGGTCATCCGACCGTCGCCAATGTCTTCCACCTCCGTGGGATGCAGGGCGAAATACCATTTCCCATGCTTCTTGTCGTCAGACGGGTAATAAGTGAAGACGTAGGGGCGGTTTTTCTTTCCGACGCGACCACCACAGACACGACCGACTTGAATCGCGTCATCGAAGTCGATGGGAATGTCGCCACTGCGTTTCGCTTCGCGAAGAAGCTCGTGGACCTCACGGAACGAATCGCGAAGCTCGTCGGGGATGGGGACTTTCCGGCGGTCCTTAGCTTTTACGTCTTTGCGTCTCATAGTTGCGATGCTTGAACTACGACGAAGAAATCTGACAGCAATCACGACATGAAGAGCACAATTTGTCGAAGTCTACTTTGGCAACTCCGGCGCTTTGTGGTCCGGATAGTCAGGGCTGCTCAAGCCTTCGACCATAAACTTCACCAAGTCGGCCTTCTCGCCGGGGGCGATTTTGATGTTGAAGATTCTTTTGTCGAGTCAGTCCCACAGGCATTCGAGGCGGATCGCGTTTCTCACGAATTCAGCATCGTCATCGCCGGCCGAGCGGCGACCGCTTTGTCGCTCTCTGACGGCATGGCGGATTGAGTCGTGCTGCCAAGCGCCACCAACTCCGCGAGATGCCTCTCGGCCACGGCGAGCAGTGCTTCGTCTTCCACAACGCCCAAAGATTGACCGTCGGAATCTTCGGACAAGAATCCTAAATGGGCGAGCATCTGCCCGACTCGGATATCGGGAGACAACTCGCAAATCCGCGCGAGCTTGTCGAGGATGGCTTGTTGAATGGGTGAGATCATGGGAGGACGTCTCCAATCTTCGGGGTGTTAGCAAACGCTCGCCGCAACTTGTCGATCACCATAAACCGTAGTGGGCGATTGACCGATCAGCCCACGTTCTGGCGAACGTGGCTACGAGTCACTTCGGCAACTCCGGTGCTTTGTGATCTGGGTAGTCGGGACTGGAAAGGCCCTCGACCATGAACTTCACCAAGTCGGCCTTCTCGCCGGGGGCGATCTTGATATTAAAAATTTCTTCGTCGAGCCACTCGTTCGGGATGCCTCCTTTGGCGTAGTGGTCGATCACGTCTTCCAGCGTCTTCGAGCTGCCGTCGTGCATGTACGGAGCGGACTTGGCGATCTCACGGAGCGTCGGGGTCTTGAAGGCTCCGGTATCGCCGGAGAGCTTGCTGATGTCGGCTCGGCCTTTGTCGAAATCCTTCTGGTCCATGCCGACGCCGACGTTGTGGAACGAGTTGTCCGTGAAGTTCGGTCCCGCGTGACACGCCGAACAATGAGCCTTCCCGAAGAACAGCTTCATGCCTCGCTGAGCCGACTCGGACAGCGCCTTCGTGTCCCCCGCTTTGAATTTGTCATACGGCGCGTTGCCGGAGATGACCGTCCGCTCGTAAGCGGCAATCGCTTTCGCCATGCCTTCGGACGTGACGTCGGTGCCGAAGACCTTCTTGAACTGCGTCTTGTAGCCCTCAATGCCATTTAGTCTCTTCACGACGTCTCCGAGCGTCATCGTCATCTCAATCGGATTCTGGATCGGGCCGAGGGCTTGATCTTCGAGTGTCTTTGCACGGCCGTCCCAGAATTGCAGCGTGGCATAGGCCGAATTGATGACGGTCGGAGCTGACCGGCCTCCCTTTTTACCACCGACTCCGGTGGCGAAGTTCTCTCCGTTGGAGAATCCTTTGGCCGGATCATGGCAGCTCGCGCACGAGACGGTTTTGTCTAAAGACAGCCGGCCGTCGAAAAAAAGCTGTTTGCCGAGTGCGATCTTTTCGGCCGTCATCGGATTGTCCGCCGGCACGGGGACAGACGGCAGGCCGAGCGGCGGTTTGCTCGACGGATCGGCCGAGATCGCAACGCTTGTGAGAAGTAGAGTGTGGATCGCGCTCCACAAAAAATACGAACATTGAGGCGGGAATTTCATGCGGTGACTCCTTCAGTAGGGGAGATGACATTAACTCGCCCGGCCACGTTTGCAAGCTCCGCGAGTTCGACCTCATACGGCTCAACTCGCTATTCTGTGAGTTTGGGAGAATGCAAAAATCACCGCACAAAGGCACGCAGGCACAACGAGGTGATTCCTTCGATTCGTGTCTTCGTGCCTTGTGGTTCAAAAACGAAAGTCCGGAATGAATCACGACGTTTACGAAAACCCGCTCATCAAGCGATATGCCTCGCGGCCGATGGCCGAGTTGTGGTCTGATCAACGCAAGCACTCGACCTGGCGTCGGTTGTGGGTCGCGCTGGCGGAGGCGGAACGGGAACTCGGTATCGAGATTTCTGAACCTCAAATCGCCGATCTCATCTCCGCGACGGACGACATCGACTTCGAGCTCGCCGCGAAGTACGAGAAAGAATTGCGACACGACGTGATGGCTCACGTCCATGCTTTCGGCGACCGCTGCCCGTCGGCTCGCGGGATCATTCATCTCGGTGCGACAAGCTGCTACGTCACCGACAATACCGACTTGATCCTGATCCGCGAGGGCCTGCAACTGCTGCAAGGCCGCTTGGTCACGGTCATCGACGAGTTGGCGAAATTCGCGGCGAAGTATCGCGATCTTCCGTGCCTCGGCTTCACGCACTTGCAACCAGCTCAGCCGACGACGGTCGGCAAGCGAGCGACGTTGTGGTGCTATGATCTGGTGCTGGACTTGGCCGAGCTCGAACATCGGCTCGCCGCGTTGAAGTGTCGAGGCGTCAAAGGAACAACCGGCACGCAGGCGTCTTTCATGACGCTCTTCAACGGCGATCATGCTCGCATTGAGGAACTGGATCGCCGCGTCTCGCAGAAGATGGGATTTGACGCCGCCTATGCGGTGACGGGCCAAACGTACTCACGCAAGGTCGATTCGCAAGTGCTCGACGTTCTGAGTGGCATTGCTCAGTCAGCTCACAAAGCCGGGACCGATTTGCGAATTCTGCAAAGCCGCAAGGAAATCGAAGAGCCGTTCGAGAAGCAGCAAATCGGCTCGTCCGCAATGGCCTACAAGCGGAATCCGATGCGATCGGAGCGGATGTGCTCACTGGCACGGTTTGCGATGAACCTTCCATCCAACTTGGCTCAAACGGTCGCGACACAATGGCTGGAACGAACGCTCGACGACAGCGCGAACCGACGACTTGTGATCCCTCAGGCGTTTCTGACGATCGACGCGGTGCTGATCCTGTACCGCAACATCGTGGATGGTTTGGTTGTCTACCCAAAGGTGATCGCGAAGCATCTCGACGAAGAACTGCCGTTCATGGCGACCGAGGAAATCCTCATGGCGGGAGTCCTCGTCGGCGGCAACCGACAAGAGTTGCACGAACGTATTCGAGTTCACAGCCAAGCTGCCGCTCGCGAAGTCAAAGAGCAGGGGCGACCGAACGACCTGCTCGACCGCTTGCGAGCCGACTCGGCGTTCGCAGCGGTCGATCTCGGCAATGCTCTCGACGCGCGCCGCTTCATCGGACGCGCCCCGGAGCAAGTGGATTCATTCATCGCTCAAGTCGTCGAACCGATTCGCGAGCGATACGCCGATCAATTGAATCCGCAGTCCGAACAACTGCGAGTCTGAAATGCATTCGACTTTCCTGGCTGAATAGCTCCCATTAGATTCGCATTCGATGCCCAAGAAAATTTGTGAACTCAAAGCGATGCTGCGTCGATCTGGTTTCGTCGTACGCTCTGGCAAAGGGAGTCATACTGTTTGGTCGCACCAGAAAATTGAAGAATCAATCACCGTTTCCGGCAACGACGGCGATGATGCGAAGCGGTATCAAGAACGCGACGTTCGCGAGTTCATTCAAAAAGTCCAGGACGAATCATGAATCCCAAATACAGCATGATGATTGAGTGGTCTGACGAAGACGATGCCTACATCGTGACGCTGCCGGAATTTCCCAAAAACCGCACGCACGGAGCGACATACGAGGAAGCGGCTCGCAATGGTCAAGAAGTCCTCGAAATACTGATCGAAATGTACCGAACCGATGACCGCCCACTGCCGCCTCCACGAGTCATTCAGTCCACGCCGATCCTCGTGTGATGCTCACTGCAACTTGCCTCGGCCAAGAATCGGCCAAATGACCTCCAGCCGATCTCCTCGAAATCCGCAAAAGTAGTCGTGAAGAGGCGTTGTGAAATCGGCATAGCCCACGATCAGCTCGACCTTGTCGCCGATTTTCAAGTCTTGCGATTGCGGGCCGAGGGTTAGTTCGCAATGCTCGGCACTGAGCCGCTTGATCTGTGCGTCGGGCCAACCTTTGACGATCGGCAATTGGACGTCTGGGTTCATGGTCTTCCGGCCGCTATCCAGCACCGCTCGATCCAGTGTCGGCCGACTCACGACCGTCGCGAGCACTGTGAGTGCGGACTCCAGCCCGTCGACATGACACTTCTGCTGATAAAAAGGGTCCGCGAAGATTCCTCCGCCTGCCTGTAACTCAGTGATGCCGGAACATTCCGCCGCGAAATGATATGAGCCTGTGCCACCGGCGCTCACGATCTCGCACGGCAAGCCATTATGCCGCAGCTTGTCGGCGCAGTCGACGAGGACCGACATTGCCTCATGAATCTTCTGTCGTTTCTCGCTCGGATCGTCGATCAGCAACAGATGCCCCTCGTAGCCCATAATGCCGGCGAATTCGATCCCTTTCAGCTTGGAAATCGCTTCCGCCAAATCAAAGGTGTCCCGCCCCGGGCGAGCTCCAACGCGGTCCAGCCCAATATTAAGCTCGATGATGACTCGGCAGGTCACGCCGTTTCGAGCACAAATCGCGGCCAGTGGCTCGACTTGCGCGAAGTGGTCGCACGCCACGACCGGATTCGCCGAGCGGCAGAGTGCGGCGAGCCGCTCCCATTTGGGCTGTCCTACGATCATATTTGCGATCAGGATGTCGCGAACTCCTGCTGCTGCCAGCACTTCAGCCTCGGACACCTTCGCGCAGGTGGCACCGATGGCTCCGGCAGCGATCTGCCTCAGCGCGATGGCCGGAGTTTTGTGGCATTTCGCGTGAGGCCGCCAATTCATCCCATGTTGGCGGATAAAATCTGACATTCGCCGAATGTTCCTCTCCATCGAATCAAGATCGATGCAGAGCATGGGTGTGTCGTGAGTCAACTTGAGTTGGCCGATGGAACTTATTGTCATGACGTGGTTTCCGAAAAACAGTTCAAGTGAAATTGCCGTGCGGCCGAAACACATTCGGACGGGAGAAGATAACAATCAGCGTTGTCAGAAAAAAAACGAGCGGGTTGATTGACTCTCGGTTGGGGGCGGCTATTATTCACCTCCCCGTCGCGAACGCCTCACCGCGAATGCGACGCCTGATCTTTGAAAACTTGGTTGGTGGCCCCAAATAGAGTAAGCCAAAAGTAAAGCAAAATGCATCACAAGCGACGATGCATATTGGACAATCTTTTCTGTTGATCGCAAACGGCAGCTTCGGTTGTCGTAAAGCAAATTACACGAAGGGTTTGATCCTGGCTCAGAATGAACGTTGGCGGCGTGGATTAGGCATGCAAGTCGAGCGCGAACCGTAGCAATACGGGGAGAGCGGCAAACGGGGTAGGAAGGATTGGTGACGTACCCTTCGGACGGGGATAGCCACGGGAAACTGTGGGTAATACCCGATGATCTCCTGGGTTTGAACATTCAGGTGCAAAGGTGTGATTCCACCGGAGGAGCGGCCAATTTGATATCAGCTAGTTGGTGAGGTAATGGCTCACCAAGGCTACGACGTCTAGGGGGTGTGAGAGCATGGCCCCCACCACTGGGACTGAGATACTGCCCAGACACCTACGGGTGGCTGCAGTCGAGAATCTT
>JAYVSP010000623.1:0-8785 GCA_043775215.1 Planctomyces sp.
CTATTCGTCACCCAGGGCTTCGCCCTGGGCTATCGAGTTGCACCCCTTTGGGGCGAAAAACAAGACTGCGCAACTTCAAAACTCACGCTTCGGGTTAGTGGGAAAATCGGCAATTGGCAATCTTCAATAGCTCACTCTCAATTCGGGACTGGTCAGCATGGCCCACACCACTTGCCGAATCGCGGCGAGGCGATCGGCCGAATGTTTCAGCAAATAATCATCAAGCGTCGCTCGCTCATCTTCGCGAGGCGGACGCGAGTTCACCGTCCAGAACGCCGCGTCGATCACGGCTGGGTTGTCGCTTAATGTTTTCAAGTATCCTATAAGCCGATCGCCCGAATCACGCAAGAACTCGTCTTCGATCCGTTTGCTGTTGCTGAAGAGCAGGGCTTCATCGACCGCGACTTGAAAGCTTTCGCCGGGAACCTCAAACGTCCCCGCCCAACCGTTCGCGGAATTCTCTAATTGCTCGCGACGTTGACTCCATTGCTCGGTCTGATCGGCGGTTGGCCACTGTGTCGGATTGTTCGCAGCGATCACTAACGAGAGACCGTACTGACGCGGTGTCAGCGGCTTGACCTTCGCGACGGCGAAAAACGCTGCGGACGGCGGCTCTCCGCCAGCAGTCCACTCGCTGGAGCGCGAATATGTTTGGCTGAGCGCGATGCCGCGGACCAGCCGCCTCAGGTCGTAGCCGTGAACGACTGTGTCCCGCGTCAGCCAGTCGAGCAACTCCGGATGCGAGGCGGGATTTGCCGAGTGCATCTGATCGAGCGGATCAATCAAGCCTCGCCCGAACAATCGTGCCCACAGGCGATTCACGATATTGCGTGCGAAGAAGCGATTGTCCTCGGACCGTAAAGCGACTTCGACGAATTTTTCGCGCGGGCTGAAAGCCGGCTTCACCGGTATTGGAGCGTCGTCGTCTTTCATCTGTTTCTTGACGATCTCTTCCAGCTCCTTCAGTTGTTCCGGCGAGCGATCAACGGCCGGCTCGGTGATCACCGCGCCGGTGAGGAACAAAAACGCGGCTTGTTTCTGGCCCTCTTTCTTCGAGGTGAATTTCACTTCGCCGACTTGCTTCTCGCCGAGCAGATTCTTCTTCGTCAAATAGGTGCGGCTGAAGAACAGGGTCATGCCGTAGAAATGATCCTGTTTCCAATCGGCCGCGAGCGGGTGATCGTGGCACTTCGCGCAACTGACATTCACGCCAAAGAACAGACTGGCCGTGTCGTTGGTCAGGTCATCGAGTTCGCGGATGCGCGACCGCACGAACGTCAGCGCCGCCTTTTGGTTTTCATCCGCCTGATCGCCGATCAGCATGTCGCGGAACATCACATCCCACGGCCGATTCTGTTGAGCCGCCCACAACAGATATTTGCGGAACTCACCGTCGTTCGGTTTCTCCGACAGCAGCATCCGGTCAAGTTCGTTGCGCTGGTGAAACGCGAAGTCGGGACTGGCCACCAAGCGGTCGACCAACTCGACCCGTTTTGTCGCCGAAGTGCTGGCCGCGAACGCTTGAGCTTCCGCAGTCGTCGGGATGCGTCCGGCCAAGTCGAGCGTCAGACGCCGCAATAGATTGAAGTCATCCGCCTGCGGAGCGGGAGTAACCTTCTCCGCCGCCAGTCGCTCGTTGATCAACTGATCGATGACTTGTTCAATTGGCACGTCGGCTGGCGGAAGTTCGGCAGCGGATGACGTTCCGGCAGCGACAAGGCAGAGCACGATCCAAGTGAGACGAACAATCGACCGCATGGGTTGGCTTCACGTTGAAGAGGCAGGATAGGGCAAGGCAGGTGAGTTGGCCAAAACCATTCAACGGTTTCAGCCGAGGCAAGCGGACACCAAAATACCGTGCCACCGAAGAGGCATCAAGCGGCATTGATCTGATATCGGCAATTCGTGACCGCATGCACTCGCTCGCATGTTTGTTCGTGGGCAAATGCGAGTCGCGGGAGCGACGTCGCCTACGAGGATTGTGGGTGTCTGCTTGAATCAATTGTCCGACTTCGCCAGAGTAGCGGCCCATTTCCTCGGAGCCGCTCCATGAGTCAGATGACGATCGAAGTCTGGGATGCGACGGGCAACAAAAAACAAGTGGTCGAAGTCCCCGCCGATGCGGCGGTCAATCGGCTCATCGCTGTCTTGGTGGATAAGCTCAACCTTCCGCGAAACAGTCCGGACGGGCAGTTGATGAGCTACAAATTTCATCACCGCGCCAGTGGCCGGCAGTTGCTGGACTCCGAGACACTGGAAGGTGCCGGCGTCAAAAACAGTGACATCCTGCGGCTGCAACCAGAGATCACCGCGGGGATCGGCCGCACGTCAAGGCGGCACGATCGTGAATGACATCCTGCAGGTCACGGATGTTGAAGCTGCTCAGGACGAGCGGTTTGCTCGCTTCCAGTTGATTGGCTGGTGGGACCAGCCGCGTTTGGCCGCGGCACGTGTGTTGGTCATCGGTGCCGGAGCGATCGGAAACGAGCTGATCAAAAACCTCGCCCTGCTGGGAGTCGGCCACATCTTGATCGCCGACTTGGATCGGGTTGAAAACTCGAACCTGTCCCGATCGGTGTTGTACCGCGAGTCGGATATCGGGCAGCCGAAGGCGGAAGTCGCGGCGGCTCGCGCACGCGAGATTTATCCGGGGATCAACGCGCATTCGTTCGTCGGCAACATTGTGTATGACCTCGGCCTCGGAGTTTATCGGTGGGCCGATGTGATCCTGGGGGGCTTGGACAATCGCGAGGCGCGCGTCGCGATGAATCAAGCGGCAGCGCGCGTCGGACGTGTCTGGATCGACGGGGCCATCGAGCGACTGGACGGCGTGGCGCGGGTTTTCGATCCGGCGCTCGGCCCGTGCTACGAATGCACCATGAGCGAGACTGATTGGAAAATGCTGGAGGCTCGCCGCAGTTGTGCCCTATTGACTCGGCAAGAGATGGAGCAAGGCAAGGTGCCGACGACTCCGACCACCGCCTCGGTGATTGCCGGCATTCAATGCCAAGAGGCGGTCAAACACTTGCACGGCCTGGAAACTCTGGCCGGACGGGGCTTCGTCTTCGAGGGAACATCGCATCAAAGCTATGTGGTGACGTACACGCGCCGCGACGACTGTCCGACGCACGAGTCCTATGAGCCGATCCTCGTGAAGCCGTGGTCCGTCGCCACGCTGACGATCGGCGAACTGTTAGAGAATGCACGGGACGCGGTCGGCGAAGGCGCGGTGATCGAATTGAATCACGACGTCCTCAGGTCGCTCGAATGCCCGCGCTGCCAGACGACCGAACCGCTTTTCGCCTCCTTGGGCAAAGTCACCGAACAGCAAGGTCGTTGCCCCCAGTGTGGCGAGCCGCGCGTGCCGCATTTGTTCCATACGCTCAACGGCAGCGAAGGACTCCAGGAACGAACTTTGGCGGAAATCGGTGTGCCGCCGTGGGACATCATCGGTGTCCGCCGCGGCATGAAGCAGGTGTTCTTTGAATTCGCGGGAGACAGCACAGCAGTGTTGCGGTCGTTGGAGGTTAGAAACACCGAGAATCTTTTTTTCAACGCAAAGAACTGAAGAGCGCAAAGAAAAGTGGCTTTTCCTTTGCGCTCTTCTGTCCTTTGCGTTGAAATCCTTTTGGAATCACTTTCTCAAAAAAGAAATCGCAATGAATACCGCTCAACTCAATGCACTTTCGCGACGAGTCATTGGCGCTGCGATTGAGGTTCACCGTGAGCTTGGTCCCGGACTTGAGGAACCGGATTATGAATTGGCTCTGTCCGCCGAACTAACTGCTTTGAACATTCGCCACAACCAACAACACCCGCTGCCCGTCGTCTACAAAGGGGTTCGTTTGGATGCAGGTTATCGCATGGATTTGCTGGTCGAGGAGTCGCTTGTTCTGGAAATCAAGGCGGTCGAACTCGTGCATCCAATCCACGAAGCGCAGCTGCTGACGTATCTGCGACTATCGGGCCGACAACTCGGCCTGCTGTTGAATTTCGAAGTCCCTCTTCTGGCTGACGGAATTCGCCGCAAGGTTTATCGCCTTGAAGAAGCCGGTCTTGAGTTTCCCGTCGCGAACGACGCTGACCGACTGACCGAAGTTATTTCCGCGTTCGATGTTCTCTCCAACGCAGTGCTTGCTGCGGCAATCGAGGTTCATCGGCATCTTGGACCAGGACTGCTCAAATCGGCCTACGAGGAATGTCTGTGCCATGAACTTTCCGGTCGTGGTCTCCAATTCCAAAGACAGAAGCCAATCGCCGTGCGTTTCCGAGAGATCGATCTCCCGAAACCCATTGAAGTCGATGTCATCGTCGCTGGCGAATTGCCGCTGATGCTCGTCAGCGTTGCAGAAATCTCGCCGCTGTTGGAAGCTCGCTTGATCGCCCAACTCAAGCTTGGAGGTTGGGAGCACGGGCTGCTGCTGAACTTCGGTGCAACGACGCTCGCAACGGGAATCCGGCGGCTCGTCAATCCGAAGTTGTGGAGGAAATGAGAATGTCTTTCTCGGATTGCGGTTTGAATTGGTAACGCAATGGTTTCGCAGGCGAAGAGTTCTACAACGCAAAGGACAGAAGAGCGCAAAGGAGAGCCGGTTTTTCTTTGCGCTCTTCAGTCCTTTGCGTTGAAATCCTCCTCCTTTTCAACTCAATGAAGTAATGACACCACGTAACGTCAAACGGGGCATCCGGTATTCCGTCGAAGACCTTGAATCCGTTTTTCCGGCTTTTGATCGAGCAAATCATGCCTCAACCTGACACTCTTGATGTGCGGCTGTTGCGTTCGGAGTCGCTGCAGCGCGCGGACTTTCCCGTGAAACGAGGCGCGGATTTTCGAGTCTTCTTCGCTCCCGCACCGCATGGCCGGATCGTGGCGCATGCGAAAGAAAATGTATCGGTCGAGATATGCGGTGTACTCGTCGGCGATTGGGGGCAAGACGACGACGGCCCGTTCGCACGCATCACCGAGATCATTCGTTGCGACAACGCGACGAAGAAGTTTGCCGAGGTCACGTTCACTCACGAATCTTGGACGCAGATCAATCGCGAGATGGACAATCAATTCTCGCATCTGAGGATCATCGGCTGGTATCACTCGCACCCGGACTTCGGCATTTTTCTGTCGGATCGCGATGTGTTCATTCAGCAAAACTTTTTCGGCGGGGCCGGCCAGATTGCGTTCGTTGTCGATCCCGTGCGGCAGGCCGAAGGGGTTTTCGAATGGCGCGAAGGTCAGCCCGTGTTGGCCGAGCACTACTGGATCGGTGGCCGGATCATCGCCGGAGAATCAGCGGCTCGTGGAACTGGTCACGGAACTCCGGGAGAAGCAACTCGAACCGCTAGTACTTCGGTTGATGGGACTGCGGGCAATGGCGGTTCACTCGCTCTTGGACCCGCTCGCTGGACGTCACTAATCACGATGCTGCTTGTGACGGTGTTCTTTCTGCTGGGATATTTCTTGGCCGGACAGCGTTCACGGTGGGAGCAACTTCGGTTGGTCGAAGGGACCGTCGCGCATTACGGCCTGTGGCAAGGAGTGCGACCAGGATTGGAAGAGGGACTCGCTGCGTTGCGAAAGGAATTGACCGTCGTCTCCGACCGGATGGCTCTATTCTCCGAAGAGCACGTTAAATTGTCCGGCGATAAGGCGACTACAAAGACAAAAGAGTGGAACCAGCTTCGCGAGTCGCTGACGGCGTCGCGGCAGTTGCTCAAGCAGTTGGAAGATCGCTACTCGCTGACCGATGAGGAACAAAATATCCTGCTCCGTTTGGCCGCACAGCGCATGGCCGAACTCTCTGAGCCTCAGCCCAACGCAAAGGCCAGAGGCCAGAAGGCAGAGGCCAGAAGTCAGAAATCAGAGGTCAGAAGTCAGAAACCAGAGGTCAGTGGCCAGAAATCAGAGGTCAGAGATCATGACAAAAAAGACAGCAACACAAGCAAGCCCCCTGACTCATGACTCCTGTCCTCCGACCTCTGACCCCCTGACCCCTGACCTCTGTCTCCACAAGGACTCTGCCGTGTCACAGGATGCTCCGCTGAAGATCGACTCGCGTGATCTTTTCTCGCCGCAGGTCGAGGAATATCTGGAGGTGCAAACCGCGCTGGGGCGGGATGCGGGAGAGGTCGCTCCGCAGTCGTTGCTGGTGCGAGTCATTTACTCCAGTTGGTTCTATCTGTCGCTATGTGCCGGACTGGGGGGCTTTGTCGGCTGGGCGTTGCTGGAGCCATTCTTCGACGACAACGACCTCGGCGACGGGCACACGATCGCCGCACTGCTGATGTTTCCCACGGTCGCGGGGTTCATTGGGCTGTTTCTGGGCGCGGCCGAGGGGATCATGTGTCGCAACGCGCGGCGAGCCTGTTTGTCCGGCGTAATCGGTTTGGGAGTCGGCTTCGGCGGCGGCTTGGTGGCGTTGATTCCGACGGGGATCATTTTCAGCATCATGACGGCGATCGCGGTGAGCTTTATGAAAGGTCCGCCCGTCGGCCAAATGCCAACCGGCATCGCGCTACTGATCCTGATGATGGGCCGAGCTTCCGCGTGGGCAGTGGTTAGCATTCCCGCGGGACTCGGTCAGGGAATCGCGTTGAGAGAGAAGAAGGTCGTCATGAACGGTCTGATCGGCGGCGTGTTGGGCGGGCTTCTCGGCGGACTGTTGTTTGATCCGATCAGCCTGGTCTTCGTAACGGCGGACGGCCAAGCGACCGCCAGCCGAGCGATCGGCATGACGGTGATCGGCGGTATGGTCGGACTTTTTGTCGGCCTCGTGGAAGGTTGGACGAAAACCGCGTGGCTACTGATGCGCAAAGGCCCACTGGCCGGCAAGCAGTTCGTGTTGTTCAAAGACACGACGATCTTGGGTAGTTCGCCGAAGGCCGAGATCTATCTCTTTAAGGACGACGCGATCGAACCACGTCACGCACTGATTCACAATCGCGGCGGTCGCTTCGAGATCGAAGATTGCGATTCGCCCGACGGCACCTACGTCAACGGCATCCCGGTCAAGAAGCAAATTCTGCACAGCGGCGATCAAATTGTGCTGGGCAAGACGGTGTTGGAGTTCTCGTTGCGCGAAGCAAAAGAGTAGCAACTTTGCCGCCGAGCGATTGGCATTCTTTGATTCAGGTCTTTTTCGAGGAAGCTTCTCACATGCCGATTTCCGTGAAATGTACCGACTGCGGAAAGTCTCTGAAGGCACCCGACGCACTCGCGGGCAAGAAGGCCAAGTGTCCTGATTGTGGTGCGGTCGTCGCTATCCCGGCTGCGATTGTGGACGCCGAGGCGATGGCGGAATCATTTCCGAGCACGCCTGCTCAACGAAAACCACAAACAGCCGATGCTGACGACTCCCTGTTCGACGAACCTGCGGCAGACGAGATGGACGCGCCGGCAGCCGGAGACCGCAAGCCCTGTCCGATGTGTGGGGAACTGATCGCCGCCTCGGCCGCCAAGTGCCGCTTCTGCGGCGAGATCTTCGATGCACGCGTCGGACGCGCTGGCCGCCGCAGTCGCGGGACGGCGAACTACGCGGGATTCTGGACCCGGTTTGTTGCGGCATTTGTCGATGGAATTGTGGTCATCATCATTTCGGTGGTGATTGGTTTTATCGCAGGCATGATCCTCGGTCCCCTCTTTGCCGCGGGTGGAGGGAATATCGGCGGCAATCAAAACTTCTTTCGGGCGATTGGAAATGTCATCGGTATCTTGACCGGCTGGTTGTACTTTGCACTCCAAGAGAGTTCGGAGAAACAGGCGACCGTGGGAAAGAAAATGATGGGCATTCTGGTGACAGATCTTGACGGGAACCGTCTTTCATTTGGCCGTGCCTCCGGCCGGCACTTCGGAAAGATCCTGTCAGGTTGTCTGCTCTTGATTGGCTATGTCATGGCAGCCTTTACCGAAAAGAAGCAAGCGCTGCATGACATGATGGCTGGCACATTGGTTGTCAGGAATTAATGAAGGCTCGTACGGTTTCAACAAAAAGGGGATGAAGCATGCCGATCTCTGTGACGTGCCAGGAATGTGGCAAAGGACTGAAAGCACCTGACGCGTTGGCCGGCAAGAAGGCGAAGTGCCCACAGTGCGGCGCCGTCGTTCCGATTCCCGTGGCCGTCGTCGATGCCGAACTGAATGACGACGATCTGTCCAGCGACGAAGCAGACGCACCGGCTGCTCCCGCTGCCCAGAAAAAACCCTGTCCAATGTGTGGCGAGATGATTCAGGCATCCGCCGCGAAATGCCGGTTTTGTGGTGAAATTCTGGACGCCGATTTGCGTCAACGCGAAAAGGGGCGGACCCGCGGATTGCAGAACGGCTCGAGGGATGACCTAAGAGCTGTCGCAACGTTTCAAAAGGGAATCATCGTCTGCATCTTGGTCTACCTGGTTGCCGTCGGTGCCCAATTCGGAATACCGCCCCAACTGCGTCCTATTCTGGGACTCGGTCTGTTGGTCCTGGGCGTCGTTTCCACCGTGTTTGTGTTCCGGTTGGCGATGAGGATTTATAGCACCGGGGTTGGCGTTTTACTGGGAATCCTGACGCTCGTTCCATGTGTCGGACTCATCGTGCTCCTGATCGTGAACTCCAAGGCCACTGGAGTTCTCAAAGAGAATGGGATCAAGGTGGGCTTGCTGGGCGCCAACCTATCGGACATCGGCTGACTCCGCGAACTATTCTTCACGCGGTACAAAATGAGGCCGTGACTGATCAGCCGGAACGCGCTAGCGTCCGGTTCGGAATGTCGATTGACTCATGAACCGGACGCTAGCGCGTTCCGGCTGATTG
>JAYVSP010000624.1:0-3140 GCA_043775215.1 Planctomyces sp.
GAGCACGATCGTGGGGATCGCCAGCATCGGGTTCTTTTACGTGCTGACGCTGTACATCGGCCTGGGAGCCATGACCAGCGGGGCGCTCGACGTGACCAACAGCAACATGGCCGCTCCGCTGCTGGCCAAGAGCTTCGGCGAGTGGCTGTTCGCGATCATCTCGGCCATCGCCTTCACCACCGTGCTGGGAACCGTCAGCGGCCTGATCATCGCCGCCAGCGGAGCCGTCGCCCACGACATCTGCGGCACGCTGCTGAAAATGAACATGACCGACCACGAAAAAATCCGCATCGCCAAAATCGCCTCGGTCGTCGTCGGCCTGATCGCCATCGTGCTGGGGATTTTGTTCGAGAAAATGAATGTCAGCTACCTCGTCGGCTGGGCGTTTTCCGTCGCGGCGTCGGCCAACCTACCGTCGCTGATCATGCTCATCTTCTGGCCCGGTACGACCAAGCAAGGTATCACCGCGTCGATCACCGTCGGCTTGATCTCGTCGCTCTCGTGGATTCTGCTCTCGGCCGACACGTTCAAAGATGTGTACGGCCTCGACCCAGCGAAGGCGCTCGTCCCATTCAGCCAACCGGGCATCGTGACGATCCCGCTGGGCTTCGCCGTGTTGATCGGCGTGTCGCTGTTGACGAAAAAATGCGAACTCGCGGTGTAGGGTCGTAGGATGGCTGGCCTTGTCGTGCCGATTCATACAGGGCGAATTTCCGATGACAACTAAGGCGACAAAACCAAGTGGGTTGATCCGACCTTCTCTGTACCACGTTTTGCTGCTGATGCTCGGCGTTTGGCTGGTTGTCTACTTTCGTAGCCTCAAAACTGTGGTCACAAAAGTTTGTGAATTTGGCGAAGTTCTGCTTTCGCCAGATGCGGAGTGGCTTGCACGGCGCTGCGATGGGGGAGTCAGTCTGTATGAGTTGGCCACGGGAAAGTGTGCGTTTGTCGCAAGGTGCGAGAACCTCAACTTTCCCCAATGGAATATGAGTTTCTCACCCGGCACAAAGCGATTTGCGTTTACGACGCGAAGTTGTACCAGGGTCTTCGATCTTCACTCACGAACGGAGTTGCATCCAATCCAGCATGAACATGACTTGCCCTGGTTTCTGAGTTGGACATCCGATGGTCAAATCCTTGTCTTGGTGAGCTACGACCGCATCGAATCGTGGAGCGTGCCGGAACAGCGGCGATTGAGTCGTATCGACTACAAGCGCGGCGGCGTGGTTAGCATCGCCCTGTCGCCAACCGACGGCTTACTGGCGACGACAGTCCACGATCCGGGTCCGCTGGAATACAGTGTCGTGGTGGACAATGTCACGCGCGCTGAAATCGTTCGGCAAACACTGGGAAAGGGACAACCTCAACAACTCCTGTTCTCACCGGACGGGACGTTACTGACTGCCGTTTCCCGTATCGACCATCTCACACGGGTTTGGTCCATTCCCGATGGGATCGAAGAACGAACCTTCAAATTCAGAAACCCAATGATCGCGGCATTTTCTCAGAACGGACGGTGGTTCGGACTGGCTTTCGGTGACTTGTATCTTGGGAAGGGCCAAGTCGTGATTTGTGAACCGACTGGCGAAGTCCGTCATCAGTTTCCGATTACTGACGCTTCGTCATTGTCACTCGGCGTTGATGGGCAATTGCTGACGACCGCTTCGCGAAACGGGACAGTCTCCGTTTGGGACGTGAAAACCGGCAAAGTGCTTCGGCAACTCGCGGGTCTGAGGATTTGGTCCGTTTCAATCTCGCACGGAATGCTGCTTGGTCTTGCGGGCGTTGTCTGGGCGGGACTCTGGTATCGTTCACGACCCGGCAGAGACCAAATTGTCGCCTGGCAGGTTCTCAAGCGGGCCGATCATGGCTGGAGTTTGATCGCATTCCTGGCCGTGTTTGAACTGGCAACCGGTTTGATGCTCATGTGTCCGACAGAGTGGTCATGGTTCGTGGCAATCGTTCTTCAACCAGCGGTCCTGATCTTGATCCTTCTCAGTTTGTTCTGGATTCGGATCAACCTGCTTTCCCTGACTTTTGCTATCGCAATGTTGGTAGCGGTCCCCAGATTTCTATGGAACCTTTTTGTCAGTCTGATTTCGGGCTGATTCGACAAGGCTCAGGCGTTTTCGTGGTTCCAAGATTGAATCACAGGAACTCGCCTTCGTCCTGCATCTCGTACCGATAGGCCAACTGGGGATCGGATGTCGTCAAGAAGATGTTCTCGGCATCGCTACTGCGACTCGCATCAACGGTCAAACCTTCAGCCTGAAACGCAGCGAGCGTTTCGGATGGCAGCGACTCGCGCGGCCACGCTCGTAGATATCGGCGTCCGGCTGGCCAGACGAGCGACCACAACTCGCGATACTTGGCTTGCACATACGGATTCAGTTGATCCGCCAAATCCAGCGGCAAGTGTGCGGCCTTGATGAGTTCCTGAATGTCGAGCAAGTCTTTGCCGCGCTGTGAACTGCTCATGCCCGATGCGAGTTTCAATTCGATCAACGCCGTAAGTCGGATGTAATTCCGACCGTCAATCGCCTCAGCGACGGACGCCGGATCGGGGAACGCGACCGGCTTTGGTTTGCCATCGCCAGGAAAGCCTCCGGAGACCAAGAACTCAACTTTCACGCCCAGTTCTGTGTCTCGCAAGTGCTTGCTGCCCGTGAACGGCGGCAGATAGCCGCGTCCTTCCAAGTTGTCGTGGATCGTCTTCAGCCCGTCGCGCGTCACGAGGATATCCACATCCTCCGTGAACCGCCGAAAGCCGTGTTGAAATAGAGCCATGCCGCCGACGATGGCATACGGCACGCCCAGTTCATCCAACCGCTTGGCGATGCGACGCATCGCCTGTTGAACTGCGCCCTTGTCTTCGAAGAACACGCTGCCTTCGGTCAAAGCCCACCTCGAATTCTGATTCAAACGTTGCTTATAGGTGATCAACTCCGGGGAAGCGGATTCACCGGGCCGGAGCGTTGTCAGCGTCGGAGACGAGAGTGCGGTATTCATGGCAATTCCTGCAATACATGTCCGGGCCCATGTTATTCTTCGCACGGGCGAGATTGATGCTTTGTTTAACCCCAACGCCATCGGCGTGGGCGCGATGGATACGACTCGCGCACGCCGATGGCGTTGCGGTT
>JAYVSP010000625.1:0-3201 GCA_043775215.1 Planctomyces sp.
GACGTGCCAATGCTGGAACGACAATGTCTTGCTCGCCCGGCAGCAGTGACACCAACACACCCCGCACTTCTCGCCGCCAAAGGCGGTTCGTCGGCACCGGCTGAGCAACGGCTTCCGGGGCGGTAATCGGCGCAATCTTCTTGCCAGTCCGCTGCTGAATGCCGTGCGGCTCCAGCCATGTCCGATCCGCACTCGGCCTCGGACGTCCCTTCGCGAACACGATCTTGGGGCCGACTCGCCATCCTGTGGCATCAGTTACGCCACAGCCACCGCATGGCTTCGTGCTTTCGTGAGGTTGAGGCAGTCGCACTGCGCGCGGCATCCATGTGAAACCTTCAAGCGGCCCGATCAATTTTGTCTTCCTCGTACCCAGCCATGCGGGTTTGTCGCCGCTGACTTTCGCAAACGACCCGAGTCCCATGCGAAGCGTGTCGAACAGTGTCGTGCCCTGCGGCATGACATACAGAGGCGGAACTCCATTGAGCGACGGTGCCTTTCCCTGACCGCCTTGTGTGCAAAAGCCCGCGAGCCTCAGCAACCCCAGCGCACAGCATGAAGGGCAGAGTACGGCATCCGAGTCATAGGCATGTCGGAAGTGATTGATGTTGGTATCGGCAGGAACTTCAGCGAGCAAATCGCCGACAGGTCGAGCGAACACTTCGTTGTTGACAACTTGCCCAAAGGGATGCTGGCTATCGAACAAGTCGAAATAGGCACGGCATTGCGTATCGACCTGCTCGACGATGGCGTCGCTGAAGTGCGTCGCTTCTCCGGTCGGGGCTTTGGCCCCGATCGAATGTAAGGCGACGAGCAAGAACCGATACACCGCGAAGTTGTCCTGCGGTGACGCGAAGCTCAACTCGCGAATCGTGTGTGCCTCAGTGACAACTTTCCGGACACCGTCGGAGTCCAAACGACCGTCGAGTCGTGAATACCGAATGAAATGTTCGTCGAGAAGATTGAAGCCCATTGCCGTGCCTCAGGTGCTTGTTGGTCCGCGAAGCTCTATTGCCGCACAATGAGCTCAACGTGCGTGATTCAGTTCATCTTGTTGTTTGGGATTTATGACAACGGTTTGGCGCGTCTGGGCCTGTGAGGTCGATATCGCTTTGCGAGCAACTCAATATCTTGGAGAACGTCCATCCGCAATGACTCCGGCTCCAGCACTTCGGCTTTGGTTCCGAAGCTCAGCACCCAGGCTTTGATCTCTTCGGTGGCGGCGAGTTGGAACTCGGCGATGAGGTGATGAAGGTGCAAGGTCATTTCGATGTCTTCTGAAGTCGTATTCGTCTGAGATCATTGGTCAAAGTTGCAGCGCTTGTGTTGGCGGTGTTACGTCGCCGAGTCACCGTCGCGAAGTTCCAGTTCGGCTTCGATCTCCGCGATACTCGGCAAGCAGCCCTTCAATGACTCGGGGAGCGAATCGACCAGCTTGGTTTGCCATTCGGCTACGCCGATCGGTTTGGCGATGTCTCGCAAGGCGTACTCAGCGGTGATCCGGTCGCGGGTTTTGCACAGGACCAAACCCATGGACGGAGCGTCGTCGGGATGACGCATCTGCGAGTCCACCGCAGACAAATAGAAGTTCATCTTCCCGGCGTCTTCCGGTGAGAACTTCCGCATCTTCAAGTCGATGACGATGAAGCTCCGCAACTTAAGGTGGTAGAAGAGCAGGTCGATGTAAAAGTCGTCCTCACCAACAACCAGATGCACCTGCCGACCGACGAATGCGAACCCAGCTCCCAGCTCCAGCAAGAACTTTTGGATGTGGTCCACCAGCCCGGTTTCCAGATCGCGTTCGATGGCCTCGTCATGCAGTGTCAGGAAGTCGAAGAGGTACGGATCTTTCAACGCCTGCTGGGCCAAGTCCGATTGCGGCGAGGGCAATGTTTCCGCGAAATTGCTGACCGCTTTTCCTTGTCGTCCGTAAAGATCGCTTTCAATCTGCACCGTGAGGATCGCGCGGCTCCAGCCGTGTTCGAGGGTTTTGGCGGCGTACCAAAGGCGCTGGGCTGGGTCTTTGAGCTTGAAGAGCAGCTCAAGGTTTTGCCCCCAAGGGATCAGCGCGACGGGGTGAGGCGGATTTTCTGTCACAGTTTGTGACAGAACTGGTTCGGCCAGTTGTCGCACAGGCTGTGCGACAACCGCAGCCGATTTCGGCACCGCCTGTGCCGAATTCTTGACCTTCAATTTCGTCACAGCTTGTGACGAAATTGCCAAATCGAGTTTTGGGGACGACGGTGGCACGTTGGACGCAACCGCCCGATAGGCCAAAAAGAACGTCCGCATCCGCAGAACGTTGACCGATGAGAAGCCTCCCATTCCCGGAAACGCTTGTTGAAGATCCGCCGCCAGTCGATCCACGACGCTCTTTCCCCAGCCTTCTCGCTCTTGCCGCTCGACGATCTGCCGGCCGATGTCCCAGTACAGCGCGATCATCTCGCGGTTCACCGAGAGCATGGCTTTCGTCTGAGCCTGTCGGACGCGAGCCTTCAGCGACTCCAGGAATTCGACATAGTCCACCGGCAAACCCAATTGCACGGCCGAAACCGCTTTCGTCTGACGAGCCATTACGCACCCTCGCTTTCGATGCCACCTAACTGATGCACTCGCGGTGATTCCAACATCGTCACCGCTGAACAGCAAACGCGGCAGACGATGTTCTGCGAGGTCAACTTGTTTGATTGACTCACGTGGTTTCCATGACCGCGAGGTCGGCGACGGTCTCGCCGTTTCGCCGAGCGATCAGGGTTCGCAGCAATTTCCACTGCCGTTCGAGAGCCAGAACGTCCGCCATCCGCGCACCTCCAATTGCTGAGGGCGGCAGCATATCGCTGAGCTTGGACAAATGCTGTCCAACCAACCGCGAAACTCAGGATGTTCGGTGCGAGTAGATCGAACTTCCACACCTTGGTGTTCAACCGAGCCCGTCCCGTTGGGACTGAACCGCATTGGGGCATCATTTTTTTGGTCTTAGGCGAGCGGCCGGTGAGATATTCTTCGTGCGGGTGAGATTGAGAGATGTTTAACCGCAACGCCATCGGCGTGCGCGAGTCGTATCCACCGCGCCCATGCCGATGGCATTGGGGTTAAACGACGCGGCGGAGCCGCAACCAAAAGGTAGCGGTGCGGCGCAAGCCGCCCGGTGTCTGTGAAACCGGACGGCTTGCGCCGTTCCGCTACAAAATGCGCACAGGAAAA
>JAYVSP010000626.1:0-2178 GCA_043775215.1 Planctomyces sp.
GATAACGATGTAGGGTGGCGTCGAGTCATTGAGGCCCACCGGATCGTGAGACATTTGGTGGGTCTCGATGACTCGACCACACCCTACGTTTGAAAAACTAGCCAGCTCTGACACGGACCTCGCTACGGACTCACACTCGGTGAGAGCGGACACTCAATCATGGCCATGCTGCCCGTCAACTGGAGGCCGTCCGCTCGCGAGCTACGCTGGTTTGCGGGCCTGTTGATAGTGTTCTTTGCGGGAGTGGCCGCGCTCTGGTGGCGGAGGTCCGGGCAGTCGACCGGTCCGGCCGTGATGGTCATCGTCGCCTTCGTCGTTGGGCTGGTCGGGCTGGCGATTCCAGCGGCGATTCGCTGGGTTTACATAGTCTGGATGGCCGCGGTCTGGCCGATCGGCTGGGTCGTGTCGCACGTGTTGCTTGCTTTGATCTTCTTCGGAATCATCATGCCGATTGGATTGATCCTGCGAGCTATTGGCCGCGATCCGATGCGCAAAAACTTCGACCGTTTCGCAAAGACCTACTGGATCGCTCGACCGACCGACGAGCCCGATCCAAAGCGCTACTTTCAACAATTCTGAGTCCGTCTTACCGAGAGCCTGAACATGGCCGAGCCCCAACAACCGCCGACCACCAAGCCGCAACCCACTGACTTTGAGCGTCAAGCCACCGAAGCCCCACCGAGCTTGATCTTCGAGTTTGTGGACTTCTTGAAAACCAGCAAGAAATGGTGGCTGACGCCGATCATCGTGGTTTTGCTATTGATCGGCCTGCTGATCGTTTTGAGCAGTTCCGTGGCGGCCCCGTTCATCTACACACTGTTCTAAAATTGTGGGGCGACCCTCGCGTCATCATTCACGACGCGGAACGTGCCTCCCTGCAATTTGCACGGACTTCTGAGTCAGTGGGTGTTCTTCTTTCGTGGCGATCGTTTCAGCATGTAATCCGTTTCGTCACTCAAGATGCGTAGAGCCATTCGGGTTTCCCAAACCAACAAGGCCGATCCGGTGACCAGTCCACCGACTCCCGCTGTTCCCGCACAAAACGCTGCCACAAGGATCGGACGATGGAGCAACTCATGCCCCGTCACAAAAAGAACTGCTCCCAAGAGTGAGATAAGACTGGCTGCCGCGAAACAGCCGACCGACAGATAGAACGCTGTCAGCGCTCGGACGAGCAGCAACGCGCGTCGTTCGGCCGATGTCAACTGCCGCAGACGCAAGGCGATTTCTGGATCGGGATCAAGTTCTTTTCCCTCCACCTGCGCCGACAATTCTCGCGCACGGTCGATCGCTCTGGCAAACCGATTGGCAGTCCCTAACGCCATCACGGATGAGGCGTTGGTCAAAATTGCCGGCGCGACGATGAACGTCAAAATTCCAAGAGGATTGCTTCCCAACGCGTCCATCATTCTGCCACGACGGCTTCGCGGAAGTGGTACTTGTCCAACGGGGCGAGCCGTTGTGGGACGGGATTTTTCGCATTCGGCAAGCGGAACGGAATCGCATAGCAGCCGACGATGCCGGAGTTCAATTCCGCCACATAAATCACGCTTGCGGCCGGTTGAGAACCGGGGGTTGCCTTGATTGTCGCCACCCCAGGGGTCATGGCATACTGGGGCTTGCCCGCGGTCACACCCAGATCGGCAGCGACATCGGCGGCGAAAAACTGAACGAAACCGTTCCCTTGCCGACCCAAGCACGCGCCAGTCAGTCGGCCCGTCAGGAAGTCGAGCACAAAGACGGCTTCCAATCCGTCGGTCATCACGACGGTACACATGCCAAACTTTTCATTGCGGTCTGAGGTCGCCGCAGTCAGTGGGCGGTGAGGCCACAAGGCCGCAATCCCCAAGCCCAGTAACAGGCCACCCGCGAGAAAAAGCCATCCAGTCGAATGTCGCATTCGCACGCCAGAATTTGTTTCCACGATCAAGTCTCCAACGACAATGTTCAGGGAGGTGAAGGCCAAAGCAATCTACCGAGTGTCTCAAAGAAGGACTAGCTCAGCCAATCACGGTCTGTGCCACGCACGGCAATCGCGGCCGGAGCCTTGGTGGGCGCAACTTGGTTGA
Source organism: Planctomyces sp. (assembly GCA_043775215.1). Taxonomy (GTDB): domain Bacteria; phylum Planctomycetota; class Planctomycetia; order Planctomycetales; family Planctomycetaceae; genus SXKJ01. Next base: position 2,070 of record JAYVSP010000626.1, read on the forward strand.
TTTTTGCAGGAAGGCCGTCTGTAATCCCACCGCCCCGTATCATTCCAGGGCTGGCAAAGTTTCAAACGTAGGGTGTGGTCGAGTCATCGAGACCCACCAAATGTCTCAC
>JAYVSP010000627.1:0-2446 GCA_043775215.1 Planctomyces sp.
CATTCGAGCGGTGATGCCGCTGCATGGGATCGAACTCATGCAACAGCGTCGTCAGTGCCATCCGATTGATCTGGCTCGCGGCCCGGCACGACTCTGCGAAGCCTTCGCCGTCGATCGACGCTTGGATGGTTGGGATCTCACACGCGGGACTCGCGTTTGGATCGAACAGCCGGACGATGACCGGATCAGCGATCAGCAGATCGTTGTGTCTCCTCGCATCGGAGTGACGTCAGGCCACGGCTTGGAGCTGCGGTTCTTTCTGAAAGGCAGTCCGTATGTGAGCGGACCTCGAATGATCGGCAATTTCCCATAGCCAATCTCGCCAGAGATTGGTGCATGTCGTGACTCGTTCCCAAAACTCTGGAAAACTAAATGACCGTGCATGATCCGAGTCGATCCGGGGTCAGATCTTCGCGTGAGCCGCAGGTGTTATCGGCTCAGTCTTTAATAAACGGTGCGATTTCAGAAGGAAGGGAAACGGATGAAATCTAATCCTACCCGGGCGGGTCCGTACTCGTTCGGAAATTCTTACTCGAACTCTTCATCACCAATGAGGGACTCGGCAGAGTTCCGAAGAGGCGGAGAGGTATGTAGCCAGCGGCGCTCAGTAATGAGTGTTGACGAAGGGGCCAGGTAGGAATGACTTGGGGGGAATCGCGTTTCGGCCGGGAGTGGGGAGCGAGGCTCCGAAGGCTGTCCGAAGCTCAGGGGCGTCGGCCTGGTGGCAGGCAACGTCTCATCTCTGGCGGCAGACGGTTATGCCAGGGAGACCACTCAGGTGCTTGGCGGTTTCACCCAGGTACAAAGGCTGATGACACTGACCGGTGCCGTGTGGATTTTTCTTGGCCCACGTCGTCCGCTCTGACCCTCGTGGCCAGGACGGTAACGCCAGTCGATAAGGCTCCGCCGAAACGGCTGGTTGACGCGGCGGTTCGTTGTGCTCCTGCCCGGACGCGGCGACTTGGGGACGGCAGCTCTTCCGGAGTAGCGGCGACGGTCGCGAAAGGAAGACCCAACGGAAGGATGACAGAACTTCGCGGACCATGAGATGAGTTACCAACATTCACAGGGACGACGCCATGCCGTCGTGCTCGGACCTCTTTCGAGCAACCTGGTCGCGGTAAGCAACGATTTCCACGGCACGCGAGCTTCCTTCATCCAGCGAATCGAACGACGGGATTACCCGAAGGTCTGACGATGGTTGAACCACTCAAAATCAAGCACCACTCGCTCACGGGAAGGATCACACTCTCGTTGATGGGCGAAGCCTTTCGCGCGGTCAAACCCAACTGTGTTCAACGCAACAAGGACAAAGCCGGCGTGGATCGTGTCAGCATCGAAGTCAGGACGATTCTTGAGCAAGCTGCGGATCCATTTTTCGTGGATTGCTTCGGTCCATTTGGCTCGGAACAAATTCGTCCCAACCAATTGCATCAGAAAGTCGCGCAACGGCGCGGGGTACAACACACGAGCATCCAAGATGGCTGTGAGGTCGGTCACGATCAATAACCCAGACCAAGTTCTTGGGCCTGAGCCGCCAACTCTTCCAGCGCCTTGCGCCGCTTCTGGGTGATGTCCTGTTTGTAGGCCATCAAGTCTTGAAAGAGGATTCGACGGTGCGATCCCACTTTGCGATGTGGAATCTTGTTCTGTTCCAGCAGGTCCACCAAATACGGGCGCGAGACGTTGAGCAAGTCGGCCGCCTCTTGCGTCGTCAGTTCCGCGTGGATCGGAATGAGCGAGACGGCGTTGCCCATTGCCATTTGAGTCAGAATGTCGGCCAATAACCGGAATGCCGACAGCGGAATCTCGACCGTCTCACCTTTTCCACCATCCGCCGAAATTTGAATCGGCAGAACTTTCTTGGGCCGCTTGCCGAGAATCATGGCCAGTCGCCGGCTCGATTCCGTGGCAATTTGTGTTTCTTGCGCGGTCGGAATCGTGGGCGAGACACCTTCGGCGAGCAAGTTGCCCAGTCGTGATTCAGACGCAGTGGTCGCTACCGGCTTTTGGCTTGAGCGTTTGGCAGTCCGTTTTACCGGACGAGTTTTTTGAGTCGCAATCATGGCAGTCTCTCGGTCGCAGATGGTGGGGCTTGGCGTTGGTTCTTCCATCGAACAATCGCCGCCACCACGTAAATCGAAATAAACGAAACAGACGAAGTTGACCACAAATTGGTTTGGCAGCGTTCCTGAAATTGGATTTCGAGATTGTTCCAAAGTTTCGCGGGAACGCCCGTGGCGGCTTCCAACCGCACAGCGGTGTGGGGCGTCAGCCGCTTGTGACCTTGGACGACCTGCACTGCAAACGTTGAGAATCTTGTTTTTGTGAGAAGATTTTGGGTATCGAAAGCGCCATCGCCAACTTCAGCCTTGGGTTGCGCTCCGGGGAGAATTGATTGTTGAAGTTCAATGTCATTGCTGTTTTTCATCCGCAGTCCGGCTTT
>JAYVSP010000628.1:0-6809 GCA_043775215.1 Planctomyces sp.
TCTTCCATTGATGAAACATCAACATGGAATTGACTCCATTGCACCGAATGCTGTCGGCCAGATTTGAATGGGGAAGAACGATTCGCCGCAGTGAGATCGCCGACCAAGCATCGGCAGAAATCGCCGCTGGGGAGAGACCGAGGTCGTGGCCGAACAGCGTCACATTGGGAATCCCAAACATACGAGCGAGACCACGGCTTCTGTATCGTGATCTGAATCACGGAGGTTGATTTGTTTCTCAAGTCTTGCGGGAACCTTCAAAGTTTCGAGGCCTTGGCTTGATGCAACCTGAGCCACCGAGCGCGGCGGACCCAATAGAATCGGACGGGAAGGAACAGATCGACGACCTCGTCCGAAATGAGCAAACCGCCGAGTACCGGCAGTGCCATCGGTGCGAGGATTTCTCCGCCGACCCCCTTCGCAAACACCATCGGAAAGATGGCAATAATTGCCACTCCTTCGGTCAGCAGTTTTGGCCGAAGGCGGTGGACGGCCCCTTCGATGACGGCTTGGCGGAGTTCTTCGAGCGACTGAATCTTTTCCAGGCCGCCCCGTTTTTCGATCGCCTCACGCAAGTAGACCAGCATGATGATGCCGGTCTCGGTGGCCATGCCGAAGCAGGCGATGAACCCGACCCACACGGCGACACTGAAATCCATCGGCGGAGTCTCCCAGCCGTTCATGATCTTCGGGAACAAATACATGAAGAACGCTCCGCCGGCGAGCGTTTCCGGAACAGCGAGCATCATCAACGCCGCGTCCGCGAGGTCGTGATACGTCAGATAGACTACGGGACGGTTCGATGGATCGTTGGCTGAAGATTGGGAATCTCGAAATCGGCCGGATAATACGGACGTCGGACGTTTTGGAAGCGTGTGTCCCGCAGCGTGGCGGGAGTGGGGCCGGGCGTGCTCAGAATGAAGTCTGCTTTGGCGATGTCGCCGTAAGCCATGCGGTAGTTCATGGGATTCTTGACGACAACGAACTTCGCCTCCCGTGCGTTGAGGCCGAGCAGTTCATACTGTTCTCCGCACCATTCATACGTGCCGTGCGAGGCCACGGCGATCTGGATACAACCCACTTGCAGCACAGCCGACGGACCCATGTGCCCGGCTTGTCCGTCCCAAATGCCTCCCCGATAGCGGAAGCAACCGTCGCTGAGTGTCTGCACCCGGCCGGTCACCGCGAGTGGCTCACCCCATTTCGGATCGACGTGATGGCCGAGTGAAAACGAGACCTCCGCTCCTTCACCCGCGGCGTGACACTTCGCCGCCGCGGCAGGATCAACGATTGGCACGAGGCTCGGCTGATCGACATGCGCCGCCAGCAACGCAATGAGCGATGCCGCGCTGTCCCCCGCTGCCCCGCCGCCGCAACAATCCGCCGTCTCCACCAACAGCACGGGACCACCCTCGATTCGCATCCCACGTTCGATGGCTTCGGCCGGCGAGAACACGGGTGGCTCCAGATCGAACCGCTTCTGCCAATAGAGTTCTGCGAGTTGGCGCGCGAGCCGCTCGGCTTCTGCCAGGTCACCGTTGGTGATGACCAGTCCGCCACCACCCATGTCTGGCAAATCGAGGTACGGATGAACGAGAAAGGCACTCGTGGAGTAGACGCCATCAATCTTCTCCATCGACTTGGCCAAACGCATCACATCAGCGAACGGCCCGGGCCCTTCGGTATGACCCAACACGCCGCTCACTAGCACGGGGACTTTGGCCATCACCATCGCGGGCCTCAGCGTGCCGTCCAAGATATCCAGTAATGCCCGCGCGCCGCGTTCGCCCGTCGTGAACGCATCTCGGTGTGGATAAGTCTCCCACGCGATCAAAGCGTCCGCGCAACGAACCATTGGCTCCGTGACATGCGCGTGCAAGTCGAGCGTGGCGACCACGGGAGTCTCGTGACCGACCAGCGCGCGAACCGCGGCAAGCAGATCGCCTTCCAAATCGCCGATCTCGTCAACCGCCGCAGAACCGTGCAGCGCCAATAGAACTCCGTCAACCGGCAGCGAAGCCCGCAAGCGGTCGAGCAACTCCCCTTTCAACTGGCGATAGCAATCCGCAGTCACTGGCCCACTCGGGCAGGCACTCGCCACGAGCAGCGGCCGGATCGCGGCTGATCGCTCGCGCAGCACTCGCAACATCCCGCCAATTGTTCCGGCCGAGCGGTCGAGAACCTCGGCATCGTAAAAGAGTTCGCTCCGACGAAAACTTTCCATGTCCGCCGGCACGCCGCCGAAATGGTTGCACTCCAGAAAAATTGACCCGATGGCAATTGTGGTTGTCATGCTGATAGCTTAACACGTCGCAACCTGGAGTGCTGCGGCTCGACGCAGCCCTCCATTCGGTTGGAATTGCGATATTGTGGCCGGGAGAATTGTGGTTGTTCAGTCGACTTTCAGTGCGACGGCTTCTGGACTTTTGAGTCGCTATTTCAAATGAATGGATTGCTGCTTCGAGCCTCAGCACTCCCAGTGATGACCAGCATGAAAATCGACCATTTAGAGACGATCACTCTCCGCTTCGAGTACGCGGAGGGTTTCCAATATTCGGGAGGCAAGTGTACCGCGCGGCTGACGTCGCTGGTGTTGGTGCATACTGACTCGGGGCAGATCGGGATCGGCGCGGCGTACTCGCATCCGTCACTGGTGCATCTGATCGTTCAAGACCAACTTCAGCCGCTGCTCATCGGCGAAGATCCGACTGACGTCGAATCGCTTTGGAATCGCATGTATCGCCTGACTCGCTGGTATGGGCGCAAGGGAGTGGCGATGTCGGCCATCGGCGCGATCGACACCGCCTGTTGGGATCTGCGTGGCAAGTCGCTCGGTCAGCCAGTGTGGTCGCTGCTGGGCGGACATCAACCAACTTGTCCCGCATATGCGAGCGCTCTGTTGTGGAAAGCGCCGGCGGCACTGGCCGAGGAAGCGGCCATGTTGGTTGCTCGAGGGTTTCGTCGCGTGAAGATGCGATTGGGTTACGGCGGCGATGTCGATCGCGCGGCAGTCCGCGCAGTTCGCGATGCGATTGGACCGCAGTGCGATCTGCTGTGCGATGGTTCGATGCGATACTCGCTGGACGAAGCCGAATCGTTGTCCGAGTTTCTGTCCGACAACAACGTCTTCTGGTTTGAGGAACCGTTTGAGCCGGAAGACATCGACTCCTATGTCGCCTTGCGTTCGCGAGTTTCCGTCCCTCTGGCTGCCGGAGAAAACGAATTCGGACTGCAAGGCTTTCGCGAGTTGATCCGAGCCGGAGCATTGGACATCGTGCAGCCAGACGCGAGCCGCTGCGGCGGGATCACGGAGTCGAAACGTGTCGCCGAGTTGGCACACAGCGCGGGTCTCCGAGTGGCTCCGCACAGTTGGAGCGATGCCGTCGCGATCATGGCCAATGCACACGTCGTCGCGTCGCAGCCAAACGGAATCACCGTCGAGGTGGACCAAACGGGAAACCCGTTCGTTGAACAGCTTCTCGTCGAACCGCTCGGAGTGCGCGACGGCCAGTTGTCGCTCAGCCGTTCGCCCGGCTTGGGAATCGAACTGAACCAAGAGGTCGTGAACCGCTATCGGGTCCAAGACCCACTCCGAATTGCCGACGGTTCGTATTCCGACATGACCTTTGGAAAGTCGTATCTTTCGCCAAAGACTGCTTGAAATTAATCCTGACTACAACTTTCGGCGGCGTGTCCAATAGTTGGGACGACGTTTCGTATGTGCCACTGCGAGCACAAGAATCTCTCGCCGAATTGGCTCGGCGGCATTCTGCGAAGCTGCTCACCCTCGACCAGCCTTTGGCCAAATTGCATTTGGATGTCGCAGTGCTGCTGACGAAGCCGGTCACGGAAACGGAATAAAATCCAACACCTCGCGCAGCAGGTTGTTGTTCGGGTATGGATGGCCTTTGTATTGCGTGAAGGCTTCGCCGAAGGCGACTCCGATTTGTGAGCCGCGCGTGGCACTCCAGCGGCGACAGCTTTCGAGGTACTCGTCGATGCCGTGCTGTTTCAACAACCAGTTTCTCTGGCTGGCGTGACAGGCGAGCATCTGCCGCTTCAACTCGAACGTCGCCGAGATATCGAGAATGAATTCCGGCTCGAGCGGACGGCCGAACCAATCGGACGCTTCGATGGCGTCGACAAAATACAGATGCGGAATGTGGTCGGTGGCCGGAGCCGGTTCCCACTGGCGCGTCGCGTAGTTCGGCACGCTGGCGTTGAAGCAAGCGTCGCGAACTAGGCGGCAAGTGATTTCGTGGTCGGACATGTAATCGACTGGCGGAGCGGTGAGGACAATGTCGGGGCGAACTCGGCGGAGTAACTCCGTCACGCGGCGGCGAGCGTCGTTGTCGTGCGTAATGCTCAGGTCGCGAAACTCCAGGCAGAGGCAATCAACTCCGAGCAGGTCAGCCGCCGCTTTGGCTTCGGCTCGGCGAACGGCGGCGATTTCGTCGCTATCCAGTTCGGCCGAGCCGCAGTCTCCCGGCGTCATCGTGGCCACCGTGATCGGGCAGCCGCGCTGTTTGAGCAGGGCCAGCGTGCCGGCACATTGAAATTCAATGTCGTCCGGGTGAGCGTGAATCGCGAGCACTCGCGGTGTCGGAACCGTGCGTTGCATTGCAAACATTCCTTTCGCCAGCTTTCATGGAGCGGTCCAATCCTGAGAGCGACCCCGTCGCTCGCGAGATCTTCTGACTCACACATGAAATTTGTTAGTGTTAGGAAATCTGAGATTTGAAATCGCGACTGCTTCTAAACAATCTCTCACACACCTGCCAAGTCACGAGACGTTTGATGCCCAATACTATGACAACCAGCACTCCGGAACCGGCCCAAGTGATGCGCTGCGCGAAGGTGCCGACGAAAATGTTTCACGACTCGCGTGAAGCGGCTCGCTATGTGGCGACGATCATCGCCAACATCATTCGCGAAAAGAACGCCGTCAACCAGAACGCCGTGCTCGGCCTGGCCACGGGTTCGACGCCCATCGGCGTGTATCGCGAACTGGTTCGCATGCACAAAGAGGAAGGGCTGGATTTCTCCCGAGTGACCACCTTCAACCTGGATGAGTATTGGCCGATGACTCCCGAATCGGCGCACTCGTACCACAGCTTCATGTGGGGGCACCTCTTCAGCCACATCAACATTCTGGGGGAAAACGTGCATATTCCCAGCGGCGAATGGAAGCTGGAAAACATCGAACGGGACTGTGAGAAGTACGAGCAGATGATCCGGGCCGCCGGGGGGCTTGACCTGCAACTGCTAGGGATTGGCCGCGATGGCCACATCGGCTTCAACGAACCCGGCAGCGACCGCAACAGTCAAACGCGGCTTGTGGCGCTGGACCCGATGACCCGCCGCGATGCCGCCGGAGAATTTGGCGGTGAGGACAAGGTGCCGATGCGCGCAATCACGATGGGAGTCGGCACGATCCTGAACGCGCGACGCATCATTCTGATGGCTCTAGGCGAGCACAAAGCGTGGGTCGTCCGCAAGATGATCGAAGGAGAACCGACCGCCGATGTCCCAGCCAGTTACTTGCAGCGGCATTTCGCCAGCGAGGTCATCATTGACGAGGCGTCGGCCGCCTGGCTGACTGACGTGCGCACGCCGTGGCAGACCCGGCCTGTCGAATGGACTCCGCCGTTGCAGAAGCGAGCACTCATTTGGCTCTCGCAGGAATGTCAGAAGCCGCTGTTGAAACTCGACACGAAAGATTTCTTGGAGCATCACCTGTACGACATGCTCCACTTAGAAGGGGGCGTCGCCGCGATCCGTGAGCGAGTCTTCCAGCAGATGATGGAAACGATCTGCACGAAACCCGGCGGCCTGCAAACACAGAAGGCATTTATCTTCAGCCCGCACCCAGACGACGACGTCATCTCGATGGGAGGCACGTTCATCACGCTGGTGAACCAGGGGCATGAGGTGCATGTCGGTTACATGACCTCGGGCAATATTGCGGTGCGCGACGACTCGTGCCTGCGTCACATTGACTATGTCGAGGAAAGTTCGCGCGTGCTGGGCATTCTGCATCCGGAAGCCGCCGGTCGGCTGGAGAAGTGCCGGCGAGCGATTCGCTCGAAGTGCCACGGAGACGAGGACTGTGGCGAGGTCCAAGAGTTAAAACGCTTGATACGCCAGACAGAAGCTGAAGCCGCTTGCGAACTGGTTGGCGTTCCGCCGGATCGGCAGCACCATTTCGATCTCCCTTTCTACCGCACCGGCAAGGTAAAGAAAAATCCGATGGGCGAGGACGACATCCAAATCATCGCCGACACACTGCGTAAGGTCCGTCCCGGCCAGATCTACTTCGCTGGCGATCTGTCCGATCCTCACGGCACGCATCGCGTGTGTGCCCAAATCATCATTGAGGTTCTACAGCGGCTCGAAGGCGAAGGTTACTCGCCGGAAGTCTGGATGTACCGTGGCGCCTGGCAAGAGTACGAACCGCACGAGATCGAACGGGCAGTGCCGCTCAGCCCGGAAGTCATGCTCAAGAAAAAGCAGGCCATCCTGCGGCACGAAAGCCAAAAGGACGGAGCCATGTTCATGGGGTCGGACGAGCGTGAGTTCTGGATTCGCGCCGAAGAACGGACCAAACAAACGTCGAAAACGTACAACGAACTGGGGCTACCCGAGTTCTTCGCACTGGAGGGCTTTTTGCGCTATCGCGGGCAAAAGCTGTGATGCAGTGACGTCGCAAAAATAACCCGAAGCGTTAGTTTTGAAGTTGCGCAGTCTTGTTTTTCGCCCCAAAGGGGTGCAACTCGATAGCCCAGGGCAGAGCGGAGCGGCGTCAGCCG
>JAYVSP010000629.1:0-3858 GCA_043775215.1 Planctomyces sp.
CGATTGATGAACATGGATTGTTGATTGTTGAAGTGCCCGCGTTGAATGAACACCTCCGACCTGCCGACTGTTACGTTACCATGCATGTGCGTCCGCGAATTTTGATGTTAGTATTCGCCGCCGCGGTCATTGCCGGCTTAGTCGCCTTCAAGGTGACTCGACCGCCGCAGGCTCGTCAGGTCGGGACGGCGAACGAGCGTCGTCCGGCACCGGCATTCCCGGCGCTGGACAGTCAGAACAAACTGTTCAAGTTGGACGCTTACCTCGGCCGGCACGAAATCCTATTGATCTTCTTTGACGGCGAGGCCGGTGCCGATCACGATCCCTTGTTGCAACGAGTGCGTCAGTGTCTGAAGGATCTTAAACGGCGCGATGTGAAAGTCATCGCGGTCAGCGCCGCGCTGCCGCAACACAATCGGCAAGCAGCGGCTCGTAGCGGCGACTTCGCGTTCCCGCTCTTGTCCGATCCGGAATTCCTGATTCATCGCCGCTGGGGTCGTTACGACGAAGATCAACAACGTCCATTGATCGGAGTCTTCTTGATTGACCGCGCTGGCCAAGTTGCTTGGTCAGGCAAGGCGCCGCAACCGGAAAATGACCTTGATCAGATTCTGCCTCCCGATCAGAAAATCCCGTGACCAGTGCCAAGGCTCAATGAGATGTCCGAACCCTCCGCTTCGCTCTCCGAACCGACCGCTGTGCCGGGCAAGCCGCCCCGCGAGTTTTCGGGCAATCTGCTGATCATCGGCCTGTTTCTGTTCGCCTTCGTGATGTCAACCGGCTTATGGATTTTTTGGTATCTGCACACCGAACCGTTCCAACCGTTGCAGCGAGCAATCCTCCGAGCCTTCCCGAAGTCGAACCCGTATGTGCAAGGAGGCCAACGCCGTATTCACAAGGAAACGCCCAAAACTCTGCGAATCACGATGCGCGTGCAATTCGATCCGACATCCGCAGACGAGAAACGGCAGGTCGAAGCGGTCGTCACGCAACTGGATGCTCTTGCTCGGCAGCACATCGACTTTGCGCGTTACGACCTCTTTGAACTGCATCTCATCCAAATGCGTCCGGAGCACGAAGCTCGCAAGCTGACGATCACCCGCGAGATTGCGCAACTCTTGGAGCCATCGGCCAAGGAATGACGGCAAGGGAATAAATAATAAGTCGGGAATTGTCAGGCCCGTAGTTTGTTCACTGTTCTGATTCCTCGGCCTCCATTCCTTTGCCGGTCGCGTCGGGCCAGCAAGTTGCAGTCGAGCAATGTGACGGCTAAAAGCCGATCGTTTCGCAACCTTGAGGAATCGGCTGATGACGGAAAAGAAAATCGAACGCGTTGCCGTTGTGGGTCTCGGCACGATGGGACACGGGATTGCTCAAACGTTCGCAATGGCCGGTTGCCAGGTCACCGGTTTTGACGATCTCCAGGCCGCGAGCGATTCGTTGCATGACCGCGTGAGGCAGAACCTGCGAGACTTCGTCGGAGCTGAGTTGTGGCCGGCCGACCAAGTCGATGACGTGCTGAAACGGATCACCATTTGTCGTTCCGAACCCGATGCCGTGCGCTCAGCGCAGTTTGTCACAGAGGCGGTTCGTGAAGACCTCGCGGCCAAACAAGAACTGTTCGAACGGCTCGAAGCGATTGTGGCTGACGATGCGATTCTGGCAAGCAACTCATCCACATTTCCGATTTCTCAATCCGGCGAGCGGCTGCTGCGGCCGGAACGAGCGGTCGTGACGCACTGGTTCAATCCACCGCATATCGTGCCGACAGTCGAAGTGGTCGGCAGCCCGCGCACGTCCGAGGCGACGATTCAAGCGACACTGGAGTTATTGCGGCGCGCGGGCAAACTGGCGATCCGCATCAACCACGAGTTGCCTGGATTTCTCGTGAACCGCGTGCAAATCGCAGTCATGCGCGAAGTCTGGGACTTGCTCGATCGCGGTGTCGCGTCCGTCGAGGACATCGACGCGGCAATTCAAGGGAGCATGGGCTTTCGTCTGGCCGCGCTCGGACCACTGCAAATTCACGACTTCGGCGGACTCGATATTCAAACGGCCGTCTTCCGCAACCTCGCGCCGGAGATTGCTTCCGGACACGACGTTCCCGCGACCGTCCAACGTCTCGTCGCTGCCGGGCACCACGGCTTCAAGACCGGGCACGGCTTTTATGATTACCCGCCGGAGGCCGCGTCTCAGATTCGCTCGCAACGTGATCAGCGGTTCCTCGCACTCTTGAAACTGTTCCACGACCGGACGAATTGCTAATCCGCTGGGAATAATTTCAACGCAAAGACGCAAAGGATCAAGGCACTGCAAGTATCGACCGGCATCTGTTTTTTGGTGATTCGTGCGATCCGTGCCGTGTGAACCAACAACCATCGCAAACTATTTCTTTCTGACCTTTGCGTCTTTGCGACTTTGCGTTGAAAAATGTCCCATCTGAAGAACCTGGAGACCAAATTCATGGCTGCGACTCGCAAAGTTATCATCACCTGTGCGGTGACCGGTGCCATTCACACGCCGACAATGTCGCCTCACTTGCCGATCACTCCGGCGCAAATCGCCGACAGTGCGGTGGCCGCCGCCGCAGCCGGAGCGGCTATTCTGCACCTTCACGCGCGCGATGCGAGCAGCGGCTGTCCGACTCCCGATCCGGAAGTGTTTCTGGAATTCCTGCCGCAGATCAAAGATCGCACTGACGCGGTGATCAACATCACGACCGGTGGTGGGCACAACATGACAGTCGAACAACGTCTTGCCGCGCCGCTCCGAATGCAGCCGGAGATGTGTTCCTGCAACATGGGTTCGATGAACTTCGGCCTGTATCCCGCGTTGGACAAATTCTCGGGCTGGCAACACGACTGGGAGCCGCTGTATCTCGAACGGACGCGCGACGGGATTTTCAAAAACACGTTTCAGGACATCGAAGTCATCCTCGAGCGGCTGGGTCGCGGTTGCGGAACGCGGTTTGAATTTGAGTGCTATGACGTCGGCCATCTCTACAACCTGGCCCACTTTCTGGAACGCGGCCTCGTGCAGCCGCCGTTATTCGTGCAGACGATCTTCGGCATCCTGGGAGGCATCGGCTGCGACATGGAAAACCTGGTCCACATGCGACGCATCGCCGACAAGTTATTTGGCCAGGACTATCAGTGGTCGATCCTCGCCGCCGGACGACATCAAACCAACTTCGTCACGACCGGAGCAATCATGGGAGGCCATGTGCGTGTCGGTCTGGAAGACAACTTGTACCTGGGCAAAGGCGAACTGGCGGCCTCCAACGCCGATCAAGTTCGCAAAATTCGGCGACTGCTCGCCGAGCTTTCGTTGGAAGTGGCGACACCGGCCGAAGTGCGCGAGATGCTGGAACTGAAAGGCTCCGACAACGTCGCGTTCTGAACACTAACCCGACGCGCGAGCGAGGGCGAACGCTTCATAAGCACTCCGTGGCGAGAAAGTCGAATGGCCGTTCGCCCTCGCTGGCACGCTTTGAAGTTGCGCTTTCGCTCATTCATTGAGCGTGATGGCTGCGGTGCTTTTCCGCGACATCCGGGAGGAAATCGCGTTTGTCGCGTTTGTCGAGAAGAAAGGTAAAAAATGTCAGGGTAAAAAATTCGAAACAGATAACTGACAAGACGAAGACATTCGGAGTTCTGTGTTCATTTTTTACCCAACAATGTTTTACCTTTCCCCTGAAGTGTGCCTGTGAAATCCTCGCGGCTTCACGCTTCACATCATTCTGCCCGACATCATTCTGCTCGACATCATTCTGCTCGACCGGATTTTGCAGAATGATGGATGGGCAGAATGATGTGGTGAGTGAATGGCGTTAAGAATGTGATTCCGAGCCCGAAGGGA
>JAYVSP010000630.1:0-6824 GCA_043775215.1 Planctomyces sp.
ACACGCGTGATCCTGATCAATGCTGGGCGGATCGTGTTTGATGGTTCGGTGGATGAGATGGAAGGTCAATCGCACGACATGGAATCGCGATTCCGCGAATTGACGAACGCGCGCTTGACGTAATTGATTGTCATCTTTCGCTCCACGAAAGAGCGTCCTTTCGCGGAGCGAAAGGCGACAAGACGCCACCCGCTCGCCAGATTTGGAATTTTCATTCGAGAGGTTCGGGAGTAACCATGCTGAAGAGTCATGTGATCAAAGCCGTCTTTTGGCGGAATCTGGCGAGTTACTTTTCGGGCGTGTTGGGCTACCTCTTCATCGTGGTGTTCGTGGTAGCGTGTGCGGCGGCGGCGTTCAGCCCGCGGTTCTTCACGAACAATCTGGCCACGCTCGATCAGCTCAGCGAATTCTTTCCGTTGCTGCTGCTGTTCATCGTGCCAGCGGTAACGATGACTTCGTGGGCCGAGGAAAAACGGCAAGGGACGGACGAGTTGCTGTTCACCTTGCCGGCCACCGATTTCGAGGTGCTGCTCGGAAAATACTTGGCGACATTGGCGGTTTATACGGTCGCTTTGGTGTTTTCGGGCTTCAACTTGCTGGTTCTGGAATACTATGCCGACCCGGATTGGGGTCTGCTGTTTACGACTTATTTTGGCTACTGGCTGGCGGGTGGCGCCTTGCTGGCGGCCGGAATGTTTGCCTCGGTGCTGACGAACAGTGTGACCGTTGCGTTCGTGTTGGGTGTTGCCCTGTGCTCGATTCCGATCTTCATCGGGAAGCTTTCGGGCACTCATCCTGCCTTCGCGGCACTGAGCCTTCCGGAGCAAATGCGCGAATACAGCTTGGGACTGATCCCGCTGACGAGCGTCGTTTATTTCGTGTCGCTGGCTTCCTACTTGCTGTATCTGAATGCCGTTTTTATCGGGAAGCGACATTGGAGTGGAGGGCCGAAAGGCTCGGCGATGGGGACGCAGTTCATCGTTCGCTCGGTCTGCCTGGGAGTGGCGCTGATCAGCCTCAACGTGTTGGTGTCCCGAATGAGTGAGGCCTATCCGTTGGCTGGTGATCTCACCGCCGAAAAGCTGTTTACGCTGTCACCGAAAACGCGGGAGCTGATCGAGAAGATCGACAAAGCTCGGCCGGTGACCATTCAGGCGTTTATCTCGCCAGAAGTGCCGCGCGAGCAAGTCACGATTCAGAAGCGGCTGAAAGGTTTGCTGCGGCAGTACGACCGCGAAGGCGGGGCGAAAGTCGACGTCCGGTTCGTGGACGTGACACCCTTCAGCCAGGAAGCGGAAGAGGCCAAGCTGCTGGGAATTGCTCCGATTCAAGCTTTCAGTGACGAGGATGGCCGCCGCAGTTCACAGGAAATTTATCTCGGCGTGGTCGTCAGCAGTCCGACTGACGAAGTCGTGGTGCCAGCCTTCGAGGCGGGTACGTCGATCGAATATGAATTGACTCGCTCGATCCGCACGGTCGCCACCGACGAGCGAAAGACGATCGGCATTCTGAAAACCGACGCGCATGTCACTGGCGGCTTCGACATGCAGCACTTCCGCCAATTGCAGGAGTGGAGGATTCAGACGGAACTGAAGAAGCAATACAAGGTCCAAGAAGTCTCGGCCGATACGCCAATCGAGGCCGGAAAATACGACGTCGTGATGGCCGTGATGCCGTCATCGCTGACTCAGCCGCAATTGCAAAATTTCGTGGACTACGTCAAGACAGGAAGGCCCGTGCTGATCTTCGACGATCCGCTGCCCGTGTTTGACGGTGCGTTACAAATGGCTCCGCGCCTCAAAAAGCCGGCTCCAGGCGGCATGATGGCCCAGTTCGGTCAACAGCGGCCAGAAGAAAAGGCGGATGAGGGCAAGCTGACGTCGCTGCTGCGAGTGCTGGAGATTTCATGGGACAACGGTGAGGTTGTGTTCGATGTCGCCGGTATCGGCCTGCATCCGGAATTCGCCGGAGTGGTCAGTCCCGAATTGGTCTTCGTCAGTCCGAAAACCGGCAACAAATCGGCGTTTCATCTCACCAGCAATATCACCAGCGAACTGCAAGAACTGCTCACCTTCTTCCCCGGCAACATCCGGCAGCGGCAAGGGAGCGAACTGAAGTTCGAAGCGCTGCTGCGCACCAGCACGAAGTCGGGCGTGCATCCGTGGGAAGAAATCACGAGGCAATCGGGCAATCCGTTCGGTGGCGGAGGAATTGACATCGACTACAACGCGCCGCGGAATCTCACCAACGAATCTTACACGCTGGCAGCTCACATCACCGGCAAGGAATCGAAAGGCAATAAGGGCCTCAATGTCATTTTCGTGGCAGATGCTGACTTGATCGGCAATCAACTGTTCAATTTGGAATTGCAGCAACAGTTGCCCAACCTGCGGATCGACAACGTCAAGTTCGTGCTCAACTGCGTCGACGCCTTGTCGGGCGAGGCGTCCTACATCGATCTCCGCAAGCGGCGGGCTCAACATCGCACGCTGACAGCGATCCAAGAAGTCTCCGACAAGTTCCGCAAGAGGCAATTCGACGAACGAGGCCGAGCAGTCGCGGATGCGAAGGAGAATCTGGAAAAGGCGCAAGAACGGCTCAAAAAGGCCGCTGAAGAAATCGAAAAAGACACATCACTCACGCCGATCCAGAAGGGTCAAAAGATCGACATCGCACGCAAGACCGCACAACGCACCCTGGATGTCGCGACCGCCAACATTGAACGCGAGAAGAACAAAAAGTTTGAACGAATCGCAGTCGAAACACAGCAGCAGATTCGAGCCTACGAAGACTGGATTCGCTGGTGGTCGATCTTGATTCCACCAATCCCGGCAATCGTGCTGGGTATCGTCGTCCTGTCGGCTCGAATCAACGCCGAGTATCGCAATGTCGAAGCCGATCGACTCGTGAAACGGTAAATATCCCGTAGTGCAAGCTTCCAGCTTGCCACTCAGCAGATTCCGCATCGGGTGGAAACGTTGCTTCGGGGAACTGCAGGAAATAGCGAGACGGAAAGTTGGAAAGTTGCAAGCTGGAAGCTGGAAGCTTGCACTACGAAAATATCACGCGGCCGATACGTCGCTATCGGGAGAGTAAGAACCATGAATCCGATTCAACGCACGGTGGTGTTTGTTGTTGTCGCGGCCGTCTCGACCGGCGTCGCTTTCACGGCGAACCAGTTCACCAAACCCGCGCCGACCAAGGTCGAATTCGGACAGGACTTCTTCCCCGACTTCACCGATCCGTCCAAAGCGGCGGCCATTCAAGTCGTGTCGTTCGACGACGCGACAGCGGCCTCGAAGGTCTTCACCGTCGTGAACAAGGACGGCGGCTGGCAGATTCCGTCGTACCACGGCTATCCCGCCGACGGCAAAGAACAACTGGCCAAGGCCGCATCTTCCGTCATCGGTTTGAAGAAGGGCACACGAGTGACCCGCAGCAAAACCGAACACGAACGCTTCGGAGTGATCGATCCCTTGGACGAAGAAAATCCGTCCATCAAAGGCCGCGGCACGCGGATCAGTCTGCTGGAAAAAGGGGAAACCAAACTGGCGGACCTGATCATCGGCAAGAAAGTCGAAGGGAGCGAGGACAAGGTCTATCTCCGCCGCGAGGACGAAAACAATGTCTACATGGTCAGCGCGAAGTTCGACATCTCGACGAAGTTCGCGGACTGGGCGGAAACCGATTTGCTGAAACT
Organism: Planctomyces sp.; assembly: GCA_043775215.1. Classification (GTDB taxonomy): domain Bacteria; phylum Planctomycetota; class Planctomycetia; order Planctomycetales; family Planctomycetaceae; genus SXKJ01. The sequence goes on from JAYVSP010000630.1 coordinate 3,701, forward strand.
TGCCGCCTTTGACTTGGTCAAACTGCGAGCCACCCGTCCCAAGTACAACGAGTCCGATGAACTTGAGGGGATGGAGGTGGTCGAACTCATTCGCGAGAAGTCCAGCGATCCCTGGAAGTTGCCGGAGTTGGATGAGGCAACTGAAGAACTCAAAACCGACGACATCAACGCCATGGTCACAACGCTCGACGACCTGCGGTTGGTTGGTGTTCGTCCGAAGCCGCAGTTCGGCGGGAAGCCGGTACTCAACTCCGACCTCAAGATTCAGCTCCCCAAGGAGTACGCGACCGATCCGCAGTTTCGCCGCCAAGTCGTCGATCTCATCCAGTCCAGCCTCCGCGAGAAGGGCTTCTTCGTCGGTAAGGATGACGCCGGAGAACAACAGATCGTCTCCCGCGAAGGGGAAATCAACGCCGCCACAAAAGATGGTGTCGTCTATCGCCTGACCTTTGGCAGCGTCTTCAGCGGCACCGAAGAAGAGATTGAGATTGGCAAAAAGGACGAGGCCAAGACAGACGACAAAGCGGACCCTTCTTCGGACAAGAAAAAGGACGCGAAAAAACCAGCCAAGAAAGAGGATCTCAAGAAAAGTCGGTATCTATTCGTCCGGGCTGACTTCGACGAGAAATTGCTGGGAAATCCTCCCATCGAACCGACCAAGCCAGAACCGCCTCCGGGCGTCGAACCTTCGGCGGCACTGAAATCAGACGCCGATCCGAAGAAGGATGAAGAAACCAAGAAGGACGAAGACAAGAAGCCGGAGCCTGCTCCAGAATCCAAGTCCGACGAGAAGGAATCGAAGACGGAAAAGCCAGCCGACTCAAAGAAAGAGACTGACGAACCGCAGGGGAGCAAAGGGGACGACAAGGTCGCTGCTGCCGAAGACGCGAAAAAGGCCGACGCGAAAGAGGCTCCGCCGAAAACAGACGACAAGCCGGCCGAGAAGAAGTCCGGCGATGAGAAGAAGTCCGGCGATGAGAAGAAGACCGGCGATGAGAAGAAAGCCGACGACGAGAAGAAAGCCGACGAGAAGCCGGCCGATGACAAAACGGACTCGACCAAAGCCGGGGAGACCCCGAAGGACGAACCGAAAAAAGATCCGAAGGCCGAGTATCAAGACGCCCGCAAGCGGTATGACGGGGAATTGGGCCGATACAACACCGAGATGAAGGTCTTTGAATCAAAGTTGGGAACCGGCCGGCAGAAGGTCAAAGAATTGAACGACCGGTTCGCTGACTGGTATTACGTGATTTCCAATGACAGCTTCGAGAAGCTACGTTTGAGTCGAGCCGACCTGATCAAGAAAAAGGACAAGCCGGCGGCCGAGAACGCTCCTGAGAAGAAGGACGACGAAAAGAAGGACGACGAGAAAAAAGACGACGAGTCCAAAGCGGATGCCGATGCTGCTAAACCAGCGGAAAAGCCGGCAAGCGACAAGAATGCGCCCGACCAGAAATAGCGATCTATTCCTGGCATAATCCGCTCAACACGCTCAACAAGGGCGTTCGTGGACCAATGAGGGTTCGTCCTTTCTGAATTTCAGACATGTGTGTCAGGAAATGTATTACGGTTGCCTTGTCCATCACTCGCCTGCGGGCGACTGGGAACGATACCGCTCTCGGAGAACGGGCACCCATGCCGATTTTCCGACACGACTGGTATGCTCCTTCTGACCGTCACTGCTTGACTGCCGATGTCACAGAGTTGCGGAAGTTCTGAGTTCCGCTTTTGACAGACAGGCCGCCCGACCTAGGTTGAACATGCACAACGCAGGGCCATCAGTGGTCCTGGATGTGTGCCTTAGCAAACAACGGCGTCGGACGCCGTTCGGTCGCGAGTGTACGCGAACCAGTCGGTGGTAAGGATGGAGTGACAGGCTGCGCTGGCCCTTCACTTACCGACTCTGAGGCAATTCACAGCTTTTCGGGGCCATTTAATCTGTCCTCTGTTCAGGATTCAGGAGCAACTCGCAATGAAACTCGCAAATCGTTCCCGTCGTGCCGGCTTTACGCTGGTGGAAGTGCTGATCGTGGTCGTGATCCTTGGCATTCTGGCTGCCACGGTTCTGCCGCAGTTCACGCAAGCCTCGAAAGACGCCAAAGAAACGGCGCTGGTTCAGAATCTGCAAATGATTCGCCACCAGATTTCGCTGTTCAAATTCCAGCACGAAGGGGCACTGCCCGCGCAAGGCACCACGAATGCCGCGACCTTTGAAGACCAGTTGACCAAGAAAACGGCCTTGGACGGCAGCGTCGATGCGACGGGCGCGTTCGGCCCGTATGTGTTGGGACAATTGCCGGCCAACTCATACACCCATTCCCGTGTGGTCAGCGTGAAGAACGGTGCCTTGGCGACCGCCGATTATGATGGTTCCGGAACGCACGGTTGGGCCTTCAGCAGCACCACCGGTGAACTGCGAGCCAACGTCGCCGCCACGATCATGTCGGTTGTTGAGACCACGAAGGCGGTGAATTCGTTCTAATTCGCAGTCGCCGAACTCGTGAGAGTTCGGTCCGAAGTCTTACGAGTTCGGCGACGGAAGTCTCCTGAATTTGCGCGACCGTCCCGGAGTGAAATCACCCCGGGACGGTTGCCGCGCATCGGCCGGTCTGCGACCATGCCTCTCTCGACGTTCGGGTTGTTGTGCTCGAACAAACGGCGGGAGACTCAGCAACATAAGGAGGTGTGCTGTGAGCTGCATTCGCCTGCAAGGCCCCTCAGACTGCTACACTATCGACACTGAATTATGGGTCGATCTGTTGGATTGGGCTCAAGACAACGGCTGGGATCCCGAGCATCCTCGTGAGCTGTACGACGATTGCTTGCATCGGCTAACCGTCAGCGACACCGACGCGGCCAATCTCGCCGACGCTTTGGAATTCATCGCCGGCGACTTGGTACTGCACGAACTCAGCCAAGTCTCTGACCGCTTCCTGCGCGACTTGGTCGACAGTCTGCTGAAGCTGACCGTCTTCTTCCAACAAGGGGGCTTCCGCATCGGAGTTCCCCTGGCCGCGACTGCCAGCTAGTGCGTCTTCAAGACTTAAATCACGGGTTGTGAGAGGCAAGGCGTCAGCCGGCGTCAGCCCCCGGACATCCCCCACTTCTGAAGACAATTTTTGAA
>JAYVSP010000631.1:0-3210 GCA_043775215.1 Planctomyces sp.
GCGTCGCTTTCCTGCCGACTGGCTACTCACTGATGACCGCCAGCGAACAAACCGGCGTGCAGCTTTGGGAGATCGACGAGACGGATGTCGGACTGCCGATGAATGACCCGGACCGCCGCGCCGCCGTTTGGGTGCTGTCGATCGGCGGCAAGATCAGCATCAAGGAAAACGGTCAGGAACGCGAGATCAAGGCCGTCGGCGATCTGCCCCGTGGAGCGTTTGAACTCACGGTTGTGGAATTAGTATCCGGCGGCTCGAAGGATTTCGAGTCAAAGCTGACCGATGCGGGTTTGGCCAACTTCAAGGATTGCAAGAATCTCACACGTCTTATTTTGGGCGGTTCTTCCCAGGTGAGCGATGCGGGATTGGCGCACTTCAAAGCTTGCAAGAGCCTCACATACCTGCATCTGTCAAGTATTAGTAGGGCGACCGATGTGGGAATGGCCCACTTCCAGGATTGCAGAAACCTCACGGAACTTCATCTGGATTATTTGCAGATCGGAAGTAAGGGGCTGGCTCAGTTCAAGGATTGCAAGAATCTCACAATCCTCGGCTTGCACTCTTTACCCAATTGCGGCGATGCGGGGTTAGCCCAATTCAAAGATTTCAAGAACCTGACGAGCCTTTATCTGGACGGTTCCCATGTGACTGATGCGGGCCTCGCTCCCCTCCAGGATTGCCAGAACCTGACGAGCCTTACTTTGAGCCGAGAATCAAAGGTGAGCGTTGCAGGGCTGGTCCACTTCAAGAACCTCGCGCGCCTTGATCTGCAAAATTCGGCTGTGAATGATGCGGGCCTGTCTCACATCAAGAATTGCCAGAATCTCACCTCACTTTCGCTGTTCGGTACGCAGGTGAGCGATGCGGGGTTGGAACACGTCGCTGTCTGTCCGAAACTTGTTTCAGTGAACCTCAAGAAAACAAAGGTCACTGACGCCAGCGTGAAGAAGCTCGCCGCCGTCCTGCCGGCGTGCAAAATCGAATGGGACGGCGGCGTGATCGAGCCGAAGCTCGCCGCACCGGCCAATGCCGCGAAATTCACGAACAGTCTGGGCATGGAGTTCGTCCGCGTCCTCAAGGGCAAGTCGTGGCTCGGCGGTGGCGGCGGCAAGCCGGGGACGCAGCAAGTCGAGTTCCAAGACGACTTCTATCTCGGCAAGTACGAGGTCACGCAAGAGGAGTGGGAGAAGGTGATGGAGAGCAATCCCAGCACATTCCATCCGGGCCGAAAGGAGTTGGTGAGCATCGGCATTGGCAAAGAGGAATTGAAGCGGTTCCCCGTTGATTACGTCTCGTGGGAGGACTGCCAGCAATTCGTGGAGCGGCTCAACGACAAGGCCAAGGAGCAAGGCTGGGTGTACCGCTTGCCGACCGAGGTGGAATGGGAGTATGCGTGCCGTGGCGGCCCGATGGCGGACAAGTCAGAGAGCGCGTTCTTTTATTACTTCGAGCGGCCGACAAACACGCTGTTGCCAGAACAGGCGAATTTTGGGAGTGAGAAGAGTCTGATGCGAACGTGCAAAGTGGGTTCTTATGCGCCGAACCGCCTAGGTTTGCATGATATGCACGGTAATGTCTGGGAATGGTGTGCTGACGAGAAGGCGGCCCCGCTAACAAGAGTGCTTCGTGGCTCCGGCTGGCAGAACCCAACCGCGAGCGCGTTGGAACCCGCAGGCAGCATTCCGTCCCAACGCGACGGCACCCGCGGCCTGCGTCTGGCCCGCGTTCCCATCGGCAATGCGACATCGTTCACCAACATGCTCGGCATAGAGTTCGTCCGCGTGCCGAAGGGTAAGTCGTGGCTCGGCGGAGGGGGCGGTAAGCCGGGGACGCAGGCGGTCGAAATCAAAGAGGACTTCTACCTCGGCAAGTACGAGGTCACGCAGGAGGAATGGCAGAAGGTGATGAGAACGGCCGCCGGTTCCTTTTCCCGTCTCGGTTACAACCGCGCGTTCGTGAAGGACATTTCAGATGCGGACTTGAAACGATTTCCGGTCGAGATGATTTCCTGGGATGACGCTCAGGGCTTCGTCAAGCGGATCAACGAATCGTCAAAAGAAGTGGGCTGGGAGTATCGCTTGCCGACCGAGAAGGAATGGGAATATGCGTGCCGGGGCGGACCGCTGGTGGACCAATCCGAAAGCGCGTTCGATTTCTACTTGGAGAAGGCGACGAATCAATTGCTTCCGACCCAGGCGAACTTCAGGAAGGAACTGAATCGGACATCGAAGGTGGGATCGTATTTATCAAACGGGTTGGGTCTGTATGACATGCACGGCAACGTGTGGGAATTGTGTGATGACCTCCAGACTGTCACCGACGGGGCCGCGCAACGGGTGTCTCGAGGAGGCTGCTGGAACCTTGATGCCAGGTTTTTGCGGGCTGGCAACCGAATTCCGAAGCCACCCACGGATCGCTACGACTCCGTCGGCCTGCGCCTCGCCCGCGTTCCCGTCGCTGCCAAGTCGTCGCCGTTCGACATCCTGACCTCGCCCGACTACGAATGGTTCGCGCCGGAGAACTTGGGGCCGGTGATCAACAGTACTGCCGGTGAGGGCAGTCCGTGTCTGTCGGCCGATGGGCTGACGCTGTTGTTTGAGTCCGACCGATCGGGTGGGCAAGGCAAGACTGACCTTTGGATGAGTCGTCGTCCGACGCTGATTGCTCCTTGGTCGGCTCCGGAGAATCTTGGAGCAACCGTCAACTCCAGCGAGAATGAAAAAGTTCCGACGCTCTCGTCCGATGGATTGGCGTTGGTCTTTGCGAGTGATCGCGGCCAATCCGACAAGCGCTACAAGCTCTGGTGGTGCCACCGCAAAACAACGGCCGAGCCTTGGTCGACGCCGACGACACAACAACTCGAAGTCATTGCGGTCGCTGGCGTCAGCGACTACGAGCCGGAACTCTCGGCCGACGGACTCTCGCTGCTGTTCACTTCTTTTCCGCGAGTCGGAACTCAGGGACTCGAAGACCTCTGGCAATGCCGCCGCTCGAAGACCACCGATCCATGGGGACCAGTGCAGAATCTGGGAGCCATCGTGAATGGCCCCGCAAAGGACATGGACCCCGCACTCTCTTCCGATGGCCGAGTCCTGTTGTTTGTCTCCGACCGCCCCGGCGGGATGGGGCAAGTCGATCTCTGGTGGAGCAGTCGCCCGTCGCTCGATGCCCCGTGGTCAGCGCCGCAGAACCTCGGCAAGCCGGTCAATT
>JAYVSP010000632.1:0-1798 GCA_043775215.1 Planctomyces sp.
GGGGTCAGGCACTTCGGAATTTCGGAATTGGCCGGATGCCGCTGGATCCGTACGGAAAATCTTCGGCCGGCCAATTCCGAAATTCTGAAGTGCCTGACCCCGGATGGTAAAACATTAAAACCACTGCCGCTTGTCGACGACATTCAGCAGTGGCTCGTCCGCAATGAACCGGCGCACGTTTTCCAGGAGTGTCGCAAGGTGTCGCTCGGCAATACGCGGTGACGTTCCCGCAACGTGCGGCGTGATGATGACGTTCTCCATTCGCCACAGCGGATGATCGGCCGGCAAAGGCTCGATTTCCAACACATCTAAGCCGGCTCCGGCGATCAGGCCGTGTTGCATGGCGTCCGTCAGGTCTTGCAGATCGACGATCGCACCGCGGCCAATGTTGATCAACACGGCCGAGCGTTTCATCCACTCGAATTGCGCTGTGCGAAAGAGTTTGAACGTCGAAGGTGTATGCGGCGCGGCGATGACGACGTAATCGGACTCCGCCAAAAGATCGCTCAACCGATCCGTCGGCCAGACTTCATCGAGCACACCTGGGATATTGCGGCACATCGGATCGACCGCCAGCAGGCGCATGCCGAACGCGGCTGCCCTCCGCAGGATTTCGCCGCCAATCTGGCCGGCTCCGACGACGCCGATCGTGCAGTCGGCGAGGTGTTGATGGCTGCGGTCGATCGCCGTCACGCACGCCGGCCCACTACTGAACGTCGTCCGTTCCGATTCCCCGCCGACGGGCGACCACTCGACGCGCGATTGCCGCAAAACATAAGTGTGCAAATTCCGCGCGAAGCACAACACCAAGCCCATGACATGATCGGCGATCACATCGGAGAAGATCCCTCGCATGTTCGTCAGCAGGCAGGGATGTTCGACCAACTCTGGAAAAAGGTAGTGCTCCAAGCTGGCGGTCGGCGACTGTACCCAGCGCAGTTGCCGCGCCTGGGCGAGCATCTCTCGCGTGATCTTGCCAAAAAAGGCGTCGGCATCGTGCATCGCATCGCCAGCCTGCGCGGGAACGTCGCAGTTGATGATCTGCATTTTGCCGGCCACTTCACACAATCGCTGCCAGCGCGCCTCTTCCAGCGCGGGCGAGACAACAAGTTTGCGTGGCGTTCGGGTTGACAAGGTCATGATCACGATTCCCAGGTCATTGAGAAATTGAAAAAACGCCGAGAAAAACAGCTATTGCGAAGATGCCATGTTGTCCGCACTTCATTCTGTCAAGTTTGCGGATGCCTTCTGTTGAGAAGTTTGTTTTTCAGGTTAATCCCCGCTTGCGATGGCGAAAGTGCGACGTCAGAATGCCGCCGCGCTTCACGTTTCTTTTCTACGGATTTTCTTTCCTCAACGTTTAGCAGGGGTATTCGATATGCAGGTCATCTCCCGGAGTGTCAACGAGGGATTGGTGATTGGTGACAACGTTCGAGTGACAGTTTTAGAGATTCAAAGCAACTCCATTCGATTGGCGATTGAAACGCCAGACAAGGCTCCTTACTACCGCGAAGAGACATTGTACTTCAACGATAACGGCGGCGACTTGGTTGCGGACGTCGAGAAGACGGACTTCGCGACCGCGCCGGCGGTCCTGGCCACGGCACTGTAAAGCATGCCGGGCGGTGTGTCGCAGGTAGTGTACAGCAGCCGGTGACGAGTTCCCGAAAGGTGGATTACGACAAAAATTTCCCCCACCGACCCCGTGTCGGTGGTGTTATGCCTTGTGGCTCCCTGCCTTCTCCGCGGCATCCAGGTAGCCACATGGCATTTAACCACCGACACGGGGTCGGTGGGG
>JAYVSP010000633.1:0-3481 GCA_043775215.1 Planctomyces sp.
TTCGTCGTTCCGTCACCCAGGGCTGCGCCCTGGGCTATCGAGTCTCGCCCCGTTGGGGCAAGGCCGCGAAACAAAACACACTCGTTTTCGGCCTACACCTGATCCCTCCAATATCAACTTTGCATCGCCCGAGTCTGCCACTGCTGCGAGCCAACCCCGCTCGGCTACTATAATTGGAAACCACGCCATATCTCAGCGGAATTCGGCGAATCTTGATGCCGAGGTTCCCGTACAAAATCATCTTTGAAAGGCTCATTCGGTAATCCAGGGAGGTCACTTCGGGGAGTATTTTTGCCACAGATGAAACACGGATTGAACACGGATCAGAACAGGAGGCAAGGAATTGGAAAACAAGAAGAGGCGGCGGACGGGAACGCCGGACAACAGTTTTTGTTCCACGGATAAAAGTACGGACCAAGCCAGAGGTTAGAAACTGTTACACACACTCGTTCCGTGACCTCACTCGATTCCTCTTGGCCTTGTTCGCTGTCCTGATCCGTGTTCAATCCGTGTTTCATCCGTGGCTTTGAAACTTGCCTCCCCGGAGCACCGGAAGAGCTCTTTGAAATTGTCGACAAGGAGGTCATTGGGCTCGCCGTGGTTCACGGCAGCCGACGGCCAAATTGCTGGCTCAATAGGCGCACCTCGAAATGAAAAAGCCTCCCGATTGGTATCAATCGGGAGGCTAAAACGATCTTTCATTGGTGACGCGATAGAACGCTTACTTGGCACCGACGAGTTGCTTGGATTTCTTGGGATCCTTGTCGGCTCGGCGTCTTTCGACGACCTCGTCCTGCAAGCTGCGGGGGAGCAGTTTGTACTTGCAGAACTCCATCGTGAAGCCCCCTTTGCCCTGCGTCATCGAGCGGAGTTCGTTGGCGTAGTCGAACATTTCGGCCAACGGGACTTCGGCGTTGATGATGCCCATGCCCATGTTGGTGGCCGTCTCGGTGATCAAGCCACGCTTGCTGCTCAAGTGGCCGCAAACGCCCCCTTGGTATTCCTCGGGCACTTCGACTTCCAACTTCATGATCGGTTCCAGCAGGCCGAGATGCGCGTCTTTGAGAATCTCGCGCATGGCCGATTGACCGCAGATGCGGAACGCCATTTCGGACGAATCGACGTCGTGGTAGCTGCCGTCTTCGAGTTGGATTTGCACGCCCACCACTTCGCACTCGCAGAGCGGGCCTTTGACCAGGGACAGCTTCATGCCGTCGTCGACGGGCTTGATGTATTCCTTGGGGATGCGGCCCTGCGTGACTTCGTTGAGGAAGACGTACGTTTCCTCGGCGTCGTCCGGCAGCGGGGTCATCTTTCCGACGATATGAGCGAACTGGCCCGAACCGCCGGTCTGTTTCTTATGCTTGTAGTTGAATTCGACGGCTTTGGTCGGTGTCTCCTTGTAGGCCACCTTCGGCTCGCCGACGATGCACTCAACTTTGTACTCGCGCTTGATCCGCTCGGTGTAGATTTCGAGGTGCAACTGGCCCATGCCGGCGATCAGCGTCTCGCCGGTTTCCGGGTCGGACTGCACGTGGAAGGTTGGGTCTTCGCGGCGGAAGCGTTCCAGAGCCTTCGACAACTTGTCGGCACCGTCACGCTCAGCGGCTTCGATCGAGAGGCGGATGACCGGATCGGGAATGAAGATGCTTTCGAGCGCGTAGTTGACGTGTTCGCCGCAGTACGTGTCGCCCGATGCGCATTCGACGCCAACTGCCGCGACGATGTCGCCAGGGCCGGCAATGTCGATGTCTTTGCGGTCATTCGCATGCATCCGCACGATGCGGCCGAAGCGTTGTCGCTTGCCCGTGCGGGTGTTGGTGTAGCTCTCGCCCTTGACCATGCTGCCTTGGTAAATCCGCATGAAGGTCAACTGACCAAATTGCTCGACGACGGTCTTGAACGCCATGCAGACCAGCGGATCTTTCTCATTCTTCGTGAGCGTGATCTTGGCGGCGTCTTCGGCTTCGCCCTCGACTTTCTTGTGGTCGATGTTCGTCACCAAGACAGTACGGTCCAGCGGGCTGGGCAGGTAGTACGTCACCGCTTCGAGCAGTTCCTGCACACCTTTGTTGCGATACGCCGTGCCCATCATGACCGGCGTGATCTCTTGCGAGAGCGTCGCTTCACGGACCAATGCACGAATCTGATCGACCGAGACTTCGCGCTCTTCCAGCAACGCTTCCATCAGGCTGTCGTCAAACAATGACAGCGTTTCGAGCATCTCTTGCCGAGCGGTCGAGGCTTGTTCGGCGTAACCATCGGGAATGGCTTCGCGGCGAGGGGTTTCTCCATCTTCGCCATCAAAGTAGACCGCCTGCATCGTGATGAGGTCGATCACTCCCGCGAAGTCCGATTCGGCCCCCATCGGAAGCTGAATGGGCACCGGAGTGACATGCAGCTTTTCTTTAATCTGCTGAGTGACTTTGAACGGATTGGCTCCGATGCGGTCCATCTTGTTGATGAAGGCAATGCGCGGAATGCGATACCGCTTCATCTGGCGATCGACGGTCAGCGATTGGCTCTGCACGCCACCCACGGCGCACAGCACCAGCACGGCTCCGTCCAACACGCGCAGCGAACGTTCGACTTCGACCGTGAAGTCCACGTGGCCCGGAGTGTCAATCAGGTTGATGGTAAAGTCACCCCACTCCACTTGAGTGGCGGCGGCAGTGATGGTGATGCCTTTCTCGCGTTCCAATTCCATGTGGTCCATGGTGGCTCCACCATCACGGCCCTTGACCTCGTGCATCGCGTGAATGCGGCCCGAGTAAAAGAGAATTCGTTCGGACAAGGTGGTCTTGCCGGAGTCGATGTGGGCCGAGATACCGATGTTTCTGACTTTCGCGAGATCGGACATGGGGATGTCACCCTGGGGTTGGGAGCCTTTCAAACAGGAACAATCAGAAATCCACCATCGGAACAGCCAGTGGCGAAAATATTACGAACCAGCCAGCCGAGACTGGCCACTGAAAACTTAATGATCGTTATTGGAAACTTGGCGATTTCCCGCGAAATTGAACTCGCGAGAGGCCGGGAACGGTGTTCTCGTGCTGGCCAAACTCTGTGGCCCAGAACACTGTGAGAAAGAAACCTGGAGGGCGTGCGAGAGTGGCAAGAACGAGACGCTAGCTCAAGAGCATCTCTAACTAATTGATTGGTAAGAAGATCACCGGAACCATGATCAATTCAATTCTTGTCAATGCGCCTGAAGCAATCCTGGGTGAGCAAGTCAGGTGGGTTTCACCCAGCGACCGCCAAAACTTTGGCCACTCGGCGAAAAGAGGGAGGGAAAGTACCGAATCGGCCGGTTCCTGAAAAGAGGAAATTGCGGTCTTCACGGGAGATTTATGGAATTCAATTTGGAGTGCGGTGATGCATCACCGCTTTCCTTTGCGGCGGAGCCGCTTTCACTGAGCCGAAACTCGCGACACGATGAACCGGAAAAGAAAGCGGCTCCGCCGCAAAGGAAAGCGGCGAT
>JAYVSP010000634.1:0-8620 GCA_043775215.1 Planctomyces sp.
GCAAGACTTATGAACGAAAGTTGCCGCCGACCTGAAAAAGACTCCCGACCCCCGTTGGCCCACCGGCTTGCTTTCAGGAGGAATCTGCGATGGCTGCGAATGAGGGGCGTGGCTTTCAGGGCAAGCTGCCGCCGCAGAATCTGGAAGCCGAGATGGGGGTACTCGGCAGCATCCTGCTGATGCACGAAGCAATCGACGAAATCGGCGACACACTGCGCGCCGACCAATTTTACGCCGATCGTCACCAAAAGATTTTCGCGGCGATCATGGGCCTGTACGACAATGGCGTGCGAGGCATTGACGCAGTCACGCTGGCGGAGGAACTCGACCGCCGCAAGCAGTTCGAAGAGATCGGCGGCGTCGATTATCTCTCGAAAATCCTCGAATCGGTCCCGAACGCGGCGCACGCGAAGTATTACGCCAAGATCGTCCGCGACCGGTGGATTCAGCGGACACTGGTCTATACCTGCACCGAGATTCTGGAGGAATGCTATTCCGGAACGCGGGAGACCGAGGACATTTTGCACTCGGCTGAGCAGCGCGTCTTCACCATCCTGGAAAACCAGGAGCAGGGCGAGAAGCTGACGCTGGGCGAGATTCTGGTCGACGCTTACGAACGCATCCGCGCGCGGATGGAGATGGAAGGCGCGATCAGTGGCTTGCCGTCCGGATTCGCGGATCTCGACTCACAACTCAATGGCTTTCAAGGCTCAGAACTGATCGTCCTCGCGGCCCGGCCGGCGATGGGTAAAACGGCGTTGATTTGCAACATCGCCGAGTCGGTTGTGTCCGAAGCCAAGCAAGGCTGCCTGGTCTTCAGCCTCGAAATGTCCAAGCTGGAATTGGCCGAACGCCTGCTGTGCATCCGAGCCAAGGTCAACGGGCACCGCCTGCGAGCCGGCACGATTGACGAAGTCGAGCACGAACTGTTGATGAAGGCGGCGACAGAACTCAGCGACATGCCGATGTTCATCGACGACCAGCCGGGACGCTCGATGCCGCAGATGGCCGCCGTCGCCAGACGGCTCAAGCGGCGGTACGGCCTGGGGATCATCATCATTGACTACCTGCAACTCATCGAACCAGAAGACAAGATGGCTCCGCGCGAGCAACAGATTGCGCTGATCACGCGGCGACTGAAGTACCTGTCCAAGGAATTGAACCTCCCGATCATCGCGCTGGCGCAGCTCAACCGCGGCGTCGAACTGCGCGAAGACAAGCGTCCGCGCCTGGCCGACCTGCGAGAGAGCGGAGCGATCGAGCAAGACGCCGACGTGGTCATGTTCTTGCACCGTCCTGCCGCTTACGACCCGGAAGACCGACCTGGTGAGGCCGATCTGATCGTGGCCAAGAACCGTCACGGCCCCATCGGCACCGTGACGCTGAGTTGGCTTGGCGAATCCATGCGCTTCGGCGACCTCGCCCGCGTTCAAGAGCCGCCCGGAGGCTTCTTTGCCGGCGGACGCAGCGGTGGAGGCGGGTTCGATCGTTGACGCGCCCGACAAAAGTCGTGGAGCAGGTTTTTAACCTGCTTGAAAAGCGATAAAACGAGCAGGTTGGAAACCTGCTCCACGACTTTTGTCGGGCGCATCATCGTTGATCTCCTTTTGAGAGCGACCAAAAATGCTTGACCGTCCTTCGCAGATTTGGGAATAGAATGAGCAAGCTCTGAATCGGCGAATTTTCAACCTCAAGGAGATGATCGATGGGTCGAGTTACTGTTCCTGTCGTGATCGAAAACCAATATGACCTGTTCGAGGTCTCGCAAGGACGCCGGACCCTGGAGAGCGTGCGTCGCGTTGAGATTCCGGATGCTTTGGTCGATACCGGAGCAAAAATGTTGTCCTTGCCGCAGAGCATCATTGATCGTTTGGGGCTGCAGTTTTTGCAAAATCGCGAGGTGCTCACGACGGCGGGCCACCGCCAAGTCGCAACATTCGGACTGGTGCGGCTCACGCTGCAAGGTCGAGACGCACCGTTGGACGTCGCGGCATTGCCCGATGAATGCCCAGTAATGATTGGGTACATTCCGCTCGGACAACTTGACTTCGTCGTTGACCCCACGACGCAACGCTTGGTGGGCGATCCGTTTCACAAGGGCGAGAATCTCATCGATCTGTTTTGAATGACGCGCCCGACAAAAGTCGTGGAGCAGGTTTTTAACCTGCTTGAAAAGCGATAAAACGAGCAGGTTGGAAACCTGCTCCACGATTTGAAAAACAACACGATCACACGATGACGAACACGCTCAACCACGACACCGCGTTTCAAATCATGGCGTCGAATTGCCGCTTCGGTTGTGGCATCACGCACGAGGTCGGCATGGACTTGGTCGATCTCGGCGCCAAGCGGGTGTTGTTGGTGATCGATCCGGCGGTGCGCGGGTTGCCGACCGGTGCTGTCGTGCAGCAGTCGTTGGCCGACAGTCAACTCGACTTCTCTGTCTTTGACCAAATCGAGATTGAGCCGACGGACATCAGCTTTCTGGCTGCGGCGAAGTTTGCGACGGATGGCGACTTCGATGCGATTGTGGCGGTGGGCGGTGGCAGTACGATCGATACGGCCAAGGCAGCAAATTTGTATGCGACTTATCCCGCCGATTTTCTCGATTACGTCAATCCGTCGATTGGAAAACAGCGGCCAGTGCCCGGACCGCTCAAGCCATTGATCGCCATTCCCACGACAGCCGGAACTGGCAGCGAGACCACCGGCGTTGCGATCTTCGATTACACGCCGCTGCGCGTGAAAACCGGCATCGCTTCAAAGTACCTGCGACCGACGATGGGCATTGTCGATTGGGACAACACGCGCACGCAGCCCGCGGCTGTCGCGGCCAGCGCCGGGCTGGATGTGCTCAGCCATGCACTCGAAAGTTATACGGCGCTGCCGTACGACCAACGCACTCGCCCCGCCAGGCCGTCCGAGCGAGCAGCCTATCAGGGGTCAAATCCGATGAGCGACGTGTGGGCCTTGCGTGCGTTGGAGATCGTCGCCGAATTCCTGCCGCGAGCCGTTGCCGATCCGAGTGACGACGTGGCTCGCATGCAGATGATTCTGGCCTCGTCGATGGCCGGCATCGGTTTCGGCAACGCGGGAGTCCACTTGCCGCACGCCATGGCTTATCCCGTCGCCGGCATGGTCCGCGACTTTCATCCGGTCGGTTACGCCACGAAACACGCGATGGTGCCGCACGGCATTTCAGTAATCGTGCATACGCCAGCCGTCGCTCGCTTCACGGCTTCGATGTCTCCAGAGCGGCACTTGCTCGCAGCGAAAGCTCTCGGTGCGGACATCTCGAAAGTCAACCGCGCCGACGCGGGCCGCGTCCTGGCCGAGCGAGTCATTCACTTCATGCAAACACTCACCATGCCGCGCGGACTGACGGAGATCGGATACAGCTCGTCCGACATACCACTTCTGGTCGAGGGCACGCTCGCGCAACAGCGTCTGCTGAAGCTGTCGCCCCGCCCGGCCGGTGAGGACGAATTGGCGCTGCTGTTTGATGAATCGCTTGCCATCTGGTGACGAGTCTGTTGTAGATTGGTGAGAACAACGAGAAAAGATACGCAGGTTTTTTTCTTGACGTCTTCGACGGCCAGGTGAGGCCAAACAAAAGAGCTGCGTCGACCCGTCACCTGTCCCTTTTCTGTTCATCGCAAATGTCTCCATTCAGTGGGCCTCCTTGGGAGGCTCACGACAGGGGGACATTTCTATTGGGTCAAGAGAGGGACATTTCTAATGGGTTTTGACATTGAAAATCTTTTCAGATTCAGCTCGCGCCACGCTTGCACTGTTGAAAATCGCTTCGCATTATCTCGCGTCATCTGTTCCGAATGGCCCATGAACTAATTCCCGTCAGAGGACGCAATCGAAGCGTCTTGTTCATGTGACCGCAAGAATCCACCAGTGTCTGAGTGCCTGTTCATAATTGCGGATTTCTTCCGTGACTCCGCGACCCATTTTCTCACCATCCGCAATCTGCAGAGGAGTTTCTCATGGCGCGCTTCTCGTGGCTGCAAGGTCTTCGTCGTTCTCCTAATCGCGAAATGTCAAAATGGGGGGGGGTAGGCAGGAGATGCCGAAGGAAACCGGCGCTGACGACCCTCGTCGCAGTTGAGGTCTTGGAAGTTCGCCAGGTGATGACCGTGACGTCGCCCATATCTTTGGCGACCGCCACGACGAATGCGACTTCCGCGCAGACGGCGCTGGATTCGGCTCGCACCAATTTTTCCACGACGATGACGACTCTCGAGAACACGCTCAACGGCGACTTCACCGCGCATCAAACGACGGCGGACGGATTAGTGTCTGGTGCCGAAGGATCGTTTGATTCCAATGTGGGTTTGATCAATGATGGGTTGAATTTAACGGTGTCTGGATTGACGACAACGTTCAACGGACTGGTCGATGGCCATGAAACGACGTTGGACGGTGACATCACCACGGCGCAAGGTGTGCTCGATGCGGCGCTGGCCGGTCCGCAAGCGACGTTCGACGGAGCGGTCGCCGCCGCTCAAAGTTTTTTTGACGGGCAGGCGACGTTGGCGAACGGAATCTTGGACGGCGTGATCAACGGACTACGAACGTCATTGGATGGGACGGTCACTTCCCAACAAGTCACTTCGCAGGGAAATATCGCGGGCTTCAACAACGCCTTTGATTTCTTTGCCGATGGGCAGCAGACGTGGTACGACGGTCAGGAATTGGGGTTCTGGAACACGTATTTGACCGCGACCGGGTCATCCGCGACCGGATTGCAAGGCATCTACAACACAAACATGGCGACCGCCGCCACGACCCGCGATTCGATTCTGAGCAGTTATCCGGGTGTCGTTTACAACCCGGACATCCTCGTGGGAACCTCCGCCTACGATGCCTTGGTCTCCGGCGCGAACACAGGTCTATACAATTCGCTCACGCTGGCGCGGAACAACTTCAACAGCGATGTTCAGACGGACGAAGATGGCTTCCAGAACGCGGTCTACGGGCCGGGCGGCGCGATGCCGGTTTACATGGGGGCGATCGACAACGCACAGATCGAACTGCAAGGGAAGATCGATACGGCCAACAGCAATTATCACGGGATCGTCGATCCGGCCCTGTCGAGCTATCAGAACACGGTCTATGGCCCGGCTGGGTTAGTCGAGACCTACGAGGACAACGTCGCTGGATTCCAAGCCAACTACTACGGGGCGGTTCAGACGGCGCAGGGCTTTTGGCAAGGTGCCGTGGACACCGCTCAGGGAATCTACGACGGTGCGGTCGCAGCGGCTCAGCAGCACTATCAGAACTGGCAGTGGGGTCAAAATCAGATCGGCGGCACGCAGACCACGACGACCACGATCACTCACGCCGTGCCCGTCGTGATTGGCCCACCCGAGATCTGGACCGGCAATGGCACGGTCATCGACAAAAATGGCCACGCCTCATCGACCACGCTCACCACAACCAAGCCGTGGATCCCCACGGGTTCACTTACTTCCAGCACGACGTCCACGACCGTCATTGGCGGCGTGAACTACAACATGTTCGTTGACACCTATCAAGAAAATCTCACCGGCAACAATCCCGGCATCGGGAATGCCTTTGATGTGGCGATGGACAATCTCACCGACTGGACCGAGCAAATCATCGCGGGACTGGCGCTCGCACTGGACGACACGATCACGGGGCTACAAACAACGCTGCAGGGGCAAATCACCGCGGCCAACGGCATCTATGACAATCAAATGAACAACGCGACCACCGGGAGCGCCACCCTCTTCGCGAATGCGGTGATGGGCGCCGGTGGCGTGATGAACGGTAATGCCAACACGTTCTACAACAACTACCAAGCGACGCTTTCTTCGCTGATGATGCCAATGATGATGGCCATGATGTCCGGGTTGCCCCCCAACATGACGCCGATGTATCAGGCGACGCAGGACTATGCCCTGAACGTTATCGGTGAGGAGATTTCCTACACTGACACGGTCGGCAATGCGTTCGTCAGCTATGTCACGCAGGAACGGGCGGCCGATACCTTCCGCGATCAGACGATCGTCAATGCCATTGACGGTTATTTGCAGCAAGCCATCAACGCGGTGGATGCCTTTCAAGGCGACGCGTTGGCCGAGTTCAAAGATTGGCTGGACGGGATGACCGACCTGGAATCCGCGCGCGATACTCAAGACGCGGTCGAACTGACCGACTGGCAGAACGGCGTCAATGACGCCGCGCAAACCTTCGGCCTCGCCGAAGACACGGCCGACGAACAGTTCGCGATCAGCGAGTCGAATGCGGCTCTGGCCTGCGCTCAAAATGTCGTTTCGGAGGTGGAAACGTTCCGCAATAGTGAAATGGGCGCGCGTGTCGGCTTCCTGCAAACGGAAGCCCCGGCAGCCAAGGCGTTCGACACTGAAGTCGCCAAGGCCCTGGGCGACTCATCCGGTTGGCTGGTCGATGGCGCGAATGCTCAAAACGCCTGTACCATCACGACGTCGAACGCCGGCGAGTCGTTGCAGAATAACCTGCTCGGCGATCAGACGAGCTACACAAATGCGATCGCGCTGGTGGTCCAGGGATGCGTGACAAGTGTCTCCAACGGCATTGCTGCGCAGTGGGCGGCGGCAATGGGTGGCGGTCCCTATGTCACCGCCGTCGCCAATGCCTGGGCGGCGTTCGATCAGGCCGCCGCGTTGCAATGGGCGAACCTGATCAATGGTGAAGCGACATTCTTCCAAAATTACGGTGGCTCCGAAGCGGGGGCCGCCAAGACCGTGACGCAAAACGATTCCGCTCAGAATGTGCCGCGCGTGACCAGTATCGGCGGTGAATTGGTCGCCTACGACGGCGTTGTCGGCGGGCTGTTGCTGGCCGCTCGGCAGAGTGCGTCAGGAGCGCTCACGCCGTGGATGTCGAGCATCGCCTCGGCCGAACGCTCGGCCAGCAACCAAGGGAGCGGTGGCCGCAACACCTTCGAACTGGTCGCCGCTCCGTTGGTTCACACGGCCAACGACGCGGACGTCAACGCGATTCACGCGTTCTTCAGCAATGTCACCTCCGATTGGACGCCGTACGCGCAGAATGTCATCGCCCAAGATCAAACCGCGCAGCACGGCCGCATCGGCCAATTCAACATGCTGCTGACCAGCACTCGCACGGCCCGCACGGCGGAAGCCCAATCCGACCGCGGCTCCTGGACCACCTTCGCCCTCACTGCCGCCGGAGCGGAAGACAATTTAGTCGCGACCGCCGCGCAGAAACAAAAAGCCGACGCTGTCCTCGGCGCCGTCACCCGCTTCACCAACACCGCCGCCCAATCGCCCAC
This sequence comes from Planctomyces sp., assembly GCA_043775215.1. Taxonomy (GTDB): domain Bacteria; phylum Planctomycetota; class Planctomycetia; order Planctomycetales; family Planctomycetaceae; genus SXKJ01. The sequence continues at coordinate 7,310 of JAYVSP010000634.1, forward strand.
CAACTTCACGGGTGGCTTCGGCCAAAGCCAAATCACCCGCCCGCCCATCGAAGGCATGTTCCTCGCCACCACCGGGATGGGGATGAACGATACGAAAGCCATCGCAATCGCGGGGGTCGCTGCCGCACAAACCGCCGCCAAGCCGCAAGTGACCGTCGGTCTACACGGCCAGATTATTAGCACCGACTTGTCCTGGTGGCAGCGGAGCCAACTCCAACTGAGCCAAATCATCCATCCGTCCTACTCTGGGCGTGAGGCGGCGATCGCCGCAGGTTTCACGATCAGGCAAACGGGGCAGTCATTCCCGACCATTGTGCCAATCGCCCAACCGACGGGCCTTAAGGCGTTCGTTCCCGTCATCGGACCTGCTCAGAACGCGGGCTACCACTTCCAGCAGGGAAACTACGCCACGGCGGCGTTTTACGAAGTCGTCATGGTCGGCGACATGTTCATGGTGAGATCGGTGGTCCAAGGTGGCGGAAAGCTGATCTTGCGCGGAGGCCAGCGATTGCTGGCGGAAGAAGCCGGTGGCCTTATGATTCCAAGGTTGGGCCAGAGCACAGCACAAGCTGGTGGGGAATTGGTCCATCTAACAAACAGTGCTGCGGGGCAATTGATTGACGAATCGGGAGTCTTGATTGGCAACATTTACGCTGGACCAATCGCAAATGCGTCTGCATTAGGTCTGGAAGTAGCGCTGCGCACGGGATTGAGTCCCGCCACTTACGAAGTCGCGTTTCAAATTCCTGCTGCAGGGCAGGCTGCGTTTTCGCGTGTAATCCCCATCGGACCGGTGACTCTGTGGCAATTTCTGACACGACAGGAATATACAGCGAGAGGCATACTGACTCTCAGAACGGGAGACTTCATTCGACAGGGCGTCAATACAAACCAGTTGACCTGGTACGCAATTGACGCCGGAATAGTTGGTGGAGTCGGGGTGTTGTTACTTGCCGATTGAGGTTTTTTGTGATGCACGCGTCTCCCGAAAAATGGTTAATGCGACTTGTCGGCATTGGAATTATTTTCAGTTGGGCGCTAGGAATCATTGCGTTCGTTCTTCATTCTTCGGGATTAAAGCGAGTTGCACTGGTCAGTTTTGGAGTCACCGTATTCCTCGCGTCTTCTCCATTGATCGGCTTTGTTATTTTTCTGGCCTACAAGCACATCACCAAGAACCAAAGAAAGAACAAAGGCGGGGCAGAAAAAGGGGACAGGTCGGACAGGTCCATTTAATTGACCCCGTGGTAGCTGTCTATTTTGTGCGGAAACTGGTGCTGCGTGAATTGGTGCGATCGGTTATTTCGAGGT
>JAYVSP010000635.1:0-4258 GCA_043775215.1 Planctomyces sp.
GCGATTGGACGGTGGGTCTCGTGCCTCGACCCACCCTGCGGATCAACGTGGCGTCGTCTGACGGAAAAGCCAACCGCGTGTTTCGGCTGTGGCCTTCAACAGCTTAGCCTTTTTCTCAACCTCGTTTTTCACGAACGCGGTGTAGTCAATCAGAACGTGTTCTGGAAACGGCGCGGGATCGGGCTGGGCCGGTAGTTGAAGCTCGCTGCATTCGGCAACTGTTACTCCCAGCACACCTTCAGATTGGCAGCACAACGTTTCGGTGTAGTGGCGAAAGGCAGGTTCGGGGGCAATCTGATCGCCGTCGTACATCGACAGCATGTGCTCGTCTTTGGGAGTAGGCCGAAATGCCTGCGAGGTGACTCGGCCTTGCTGAACGAAGCTCGGATGAATCTGACGCAGCAGCAGAGTGGAATAGTTCACGGCTGGCCTCCTGCCAGTCGCCGAAGCTCCGTCACCAACCACGCCCAGCCATCCGCGTTATCGAGATTCAAGATTCGGTGACAGTCCTGCTGCGTCTTCAAATCCAGGCAGTGCCACTCCGCTTGGTGACTGGACAAATCGACTTCCAACGACAGTTCGTGTTCGCCGAGCGTCCATTCCAATTGCACTCCACCTTCCGCCGTCGGATACACGAATGGAGGCGGCAAGTCATACGGATAGCTCGCCTCAAAACTCTTCGTGAGCCAATCAAGTCCGCCACTGCTCGGAGCCAAGCCTTTGCCGTCCAACCAACTGTCACTGAGCAATCGCAACTCGTTGAGCCGCGTTGAAACAGCATTTGAACTGGAAGCATCCCGATCATTTGAAATGTGAGGCTCAAAGTCCACCTCGCAACCATCAGGCAGCTCCACCAACTCAGTCGGACGAAAGATTCCGTGTTCAAACACGGCATGAACGAGTTTCATGTTTCATTCACCCTCCTGGAGTGCTCCGGCTCGACGGAGCCCTCCATTTAAGAACATTTGACGAACGACGACGCACAAGATTGTTCAGCCGAAATGCACTTTTCAGTTCGTGAAGTGCAAGAAGTTGGGAAACGCTTTGGTTCTTATATGGAGGGCGGTGTCGAGCCACCGCACTCCAGGTTCTTTTTATTTCTTCGCCGCCTTGACGCGACGATCCAACGTCTTGTTGGTTTCATCGAGTTGGAATTTGAGGTAAGCGTCTTGATCGTGAACCAGCGATTCAACGGCGATTTCCGAGGCTTTGGCGGCGTCGGGACCGGTGAAGTAGCTCAAGGCCCAGATGGCTTGCAGGCGGACGTTGGACTTCTCGTCGTTGACTTGAACTTGCAGTAGTTCAAGTGGTTTTGAAACACGATCGCGCCAGTAGGTCAGCACGCGAGTCGCTGCCGTGCGAGCGTGATGGTTCGGCGAACGAAGCTGCGTCTTCAATAGGTCTTCGTTGACGACGTTGTGGCTTTGGTGCAACCACAACGCTTCGGCCATGTGGTGCTCGTATTCGGCGTCATTCTTGTCGAGCGATCCGATCCAGGTCTTCGCCGCGGCGATGACATCGGCGGTCGGTCGGCCAGAGAGTTCGAGGCGAGCACGGTGACGGACTCGGTCGTCCTTCTCTTTCAGCAGGTCGAGCAGCTTCGGAATCGGCTGGCCCGCGATGGCGGCTGGCTTGAGCAAGTCGCGGCCTTCGTAGCGAACTCGATAGACGCGACCGTGAATCTTGTCGCGACTGGGATCGCGCAGGTTGTGTTGCATGTGGCCGATGATCGTGTTCTGCCAGTCGGTGAAGTAGATGCTGCCGTCGGGAGCGACTTCGATATCGGCGGGCCGGAAGTTCGGATCGGAGGAAAAGACGATCGGCTCGACTTCGGTGGCTCCGAAACTGGAGTCCTTTTCTTGCAGCTTGTACTGCAAGATGCCCTGAAACCCGATGACGTTGCCAACCAGGATGTTGCCTCGGTGTTCTTCGGGGAAGTGGCTGCTGCTCAGGATCTCGGTGCCCGAACAGGGCCGCGTGCGCTGCTGATAAACCTGCGGCGGATTCGCGTGCTTGTTCGGGAAGTCGATGTCGCCGGAGAACAACAGCGCATGCCTTGGCTGAGCTCCCGTGCCGTCCCAGACGATGTCCTGGCCCCAGCGTTCAAAGATGTGGCCGTGCGGATTGGCAAAGCCAAACGAGACGTAGACGTCAGTCTTTTGAGTCCGCGGTTCGTAGCGGAAGACGGCACCGTTGGCGACTCGGCGGGGAGCACCCCACGGCGTTTCGATCTGCGTGTGATGGAACGTTCCCTCTTGCATGTAGAGCGCTCCGCCCGCGTCGATCGCGAAACTGTTGATCGTGTGGTGCGTGTCGGCCGTGTCGAAGCCGTGAACGATCCGCTCTTTGACGTCGTACTTGTCGTCGCCGTTGGTGTCCTTGAGGAACACCAAGTCTGGCCCTTGAGCGAGTAGCACGCCGCCGTTCCAGAACTCGAAGCCGGTCGGGTTATGAATGTCCCCCGCGAACGTCTTGCAGGTGTCCGCTTTGCCGTCGCCGTTGGTGTCTTCGAGGATGAGCAGCTTGTCATTCATCGGCTCAGTCGGCATCCAGTGCGGATAGGTCGGCCACGTCGCGACCCACAAGCGGCCTTTCGTGTCGAACGCCATCTGCACGGGGTTGACCAGTTCCGGAAACATTGACTCGTCGGCGAAGAGTTCGACCTTCATGTTCTTGTGAACGGTCATCTTCGAGATCGACTCTTCACCGGAAAGGTACTGATGCTTCCCGCCCGGCAGCGGGCCAGGCTTGTTCGAGATCACCGGAATCAACTCCGGAATGTTGGAGTCATCGGGCTTGATCGTTTTTCCTTGAGCTGCCGCCCAAACCACCGTGTCTCGGTTCGACGTCTTCACATCTAGAATGTCCAATTCGCGCTGCCCAACCGAGTAATTCGATAACCCGTCTCCATACCCGCCCGGCCCCTCGGAGAATTTCAGAAACGCTCGGTCGCCGTAGGTCGAGAAGCCGTCGGTCACGCGGTAGCGGTTGTACCAGTAGAAGTTCTTGTCGTTGATCGCTGCGCAAAGTTTTGGAATTGAATCGGACGGAGCACCGATCGAACCACCTCTTGCGCCGAATAGTTGCGCTGCCGCGAACTGCGCGTAATATCGATCGCCGGCTGCGTTCAGGTGAACTCCATTGATCGTTGCAAATGCCTTCCCGTCATTCTCGTCTTGTGCGCTTCGACTGAAGATATCGACGAACGTGACACCATTCGCCTTGGCGACCTCGCCCATCGCCTGCGAATACATCTTGAGCCGCGCGTTGTCGGCCGCAACAACCTCTTTGCTGGGCAGGTTGGGCGAGTCGATGAACTCGTGAGCGATCGGCGAGAACAGCACGAGCTTGGGAGCCGACTTGCCGTTGTACTTCTGCGCGAGCGTGTGTTTGATGAACTCTTCGACGTTGTTCTTGAACGCTGGCAAACCCTCTTCGCCAGCGAACGATTCGTTGTAGCCGTAGAAGGCGAAGATCACATCCGCCTTGGTGTTGGTCAGCTCGAAGCGGTTCTCGCGAACCTTGTCTTTGTCTCGCGGCGACAGCTTGGCTGGCTGCGGACAGGGAGCGATGCCGCTCAGCCATTCATCCTGCGAGCCGAAGGACATCGACCGCATCCGATGGTTCGGGTTTTTGTACCCATCAATCTCGTCGCCTGAGTAACCGAGGTTGCGGAAGACTAATTCATGCTCCGGAAACCGAGCGTGAATGAGCGTCTCCAACCAACCAAAGTGCTGCATCCGCTCGGCCAATGTGTTGCCAACGATGCAGATGTGATCTCCCTTCTTGAGCGTGAATTCCTCGGCTGCCGCGTGAGCGGTTGCAGCCAGAACCAGTGCGACGGCAAACAACAGATGCGATTTCATAACGATCCTTGTGGCGGGTGAAGACTCGTGGGGCAGGTTTTCAACCGGCCCGGCCAATCGGGTAATTAATATAGGGTCGAGATTCCGAAGTTTCGCGGGACACTTTAATGATGATTGTTGTTGGTAAGAAGGCTTCGGGAGGGCAGGTCTAGAGCATGCTAAATGACCGTGCGTGATTCGTGTCGATTGTCAATGTTTGATGCACCATCAGTCCGGTTTTCGCCGATCCGAACCGGATGCTAACGCATTCCGGCTGATTAGATTGGGATCGACACGAATCACGCATGGTCATTTAGTGCGTCTTCAAGACTTAAATCACGGGTTGTGAGCGGCAAGGCTCTAGCCGGCGTCAGCCCCCGGACATCCCCCACTTCTGAAGACAATTTTTGAAA
>JAYVSP010000636.1:0-8055 GCA_043775215.1 Planctomyces sp.
CCGAATGATTCACGGGTCGGCCGATTCGGGACACACGCACGACGAGCGTTTTCGCGTCGTCGGCGTGTTGGCTCCGACAGGCACACCGAACGATCGCACGGTGTTCATCAGCTTGTCCGGTTTCTGGGGCGTTTCCGGCCACGAGAAGCCGCTTTCCGAGGCGCTCGACCGCATTGCGAAATTCGGCTACCCGGTCTCGGACGAACTGAAGCAGAAGGCGGCGAATCCGCACGCGCACGCTCACCACGATCACGCCCACGGACATGATCATGCCGAAGAAGAATTGCTCGACGAGCAGAAGGAAATCAGTGCGATCTTCGTGGTGACGACCGGCACGGCACAGTCGATCGCGCTCGGTGGACGCATCAACGAAGACGTGAAGGCTCAAGCCGTGAACCCCATCTTCCCGATGCGTCGGCTGATGAACGTCGTGGTCGGAAACATTCGGCTCGCGCTGCTGGTGCTGACAAGTTTGATCATCGTGGTTTCGGCAGTGAGCATTTTCGTGAGCATCTATAACTCGATGGCCGACCGCCGCCGCGAGATTGGCATCATGCGCGCGCTGGGAGCACATCGCGGCACCGTGTTTTCGATCATTCTGGCCGAGTCCGCGTTGCTCTGTCTGGGTGGCGGCGTGATCGGTTTGCTGCTGGGTCACGGACTGGTCGCCGTCGCCAGTCCAATCATCGAAGCCCGCAGCGGCATCCTGGTGAACCCGCTGTCGTTCGAGCCGCTGGAGTTGATCCTATTCCCGATTCTTCTAGCCGTCGGCTCGCTGATCGGTTTCCTGCCCGGGCTGGCCGCCTACCGCACGGATGTGGCCGCCGCACTGAGCGAGTGACGGGGCAAAGACGCCCGAGTCACTTCGATCGCTTTCACGGTTTCAACTCTTTCGGCAATTCGGCGAGCCGTTCCAGCAACAAGAACTCGGTTCGCAGGTGGAGTGTTCCGTCCTTGCGACGGACATACGACTTGGCGGGATAGCGGAATCCGTCGGTCTCTTTCCAATCGGCGAAGTCGATCTGGTAACTCCGCCAGTCGAGGCGTGCCAATCGCTTGGTCTCTTTGTCGAAATAAAGGTCGATGTCCTTCTGCTTTTCGCGGGTCAGACGGACTCCCTGGATGATTCTGCCACCAAGCATGGACTCGGGAAGCAACGTGAGCGTGGAATCCTTTTCCAGCAACGGGGCGAGCGTCCAAACCCAAACGAGATAAGTCTTCTCGCTGCGGTCGGCGTTCCCGGCTGCGATGTTCTTCCCGTCTTGATACCAAGCCGACGGAGGAACCAGGATCGCCTCACGGGGATTGGCCGTGGTGCTCTCACCCAGAAACCACGTCTCTTTCCACCGAAACATTTTCGGAAGCTTGTCCGCACCGCCAGCCGCTTTGACGGCTTCAGACACCAGTGACGGGACATCATCGGACCGGGCCAAACCTGAGAAACAGATCAGCACGACAAGCAACAACAGTCCGGTGCGGATAAGCATTCTGAGAAACTCCCTCGGCGAACCATTGAAAGACAGTCAACAGGATTTGTCACTCCTGGCCGATCTGGTTAGAGTGCGACATGCATCGGCCAACATTGATGGTTGGGGATGGTCATTGACGGATCGTTGGAAAGCAACATGTCGTCACGCCTTTCCTCGGAGAGGCCGGACTTCTGGGAGACGTGGAATGCTGAGCTTGCTGGGACCGAGGTATCCGACGTCAAGTGGACTGACTCGCCGTGAAATGATCCGTGTTGGCGGCCTGTCGATGAGCGGCGTGGCGCTGAGCGACTTGCTGGCTCGCAGCACATCGGCGGAATCATCAACCGGCGCGAAGCATGGACCGGGATTTGGGAAAGCGAAACGCTGCATTCTGTTGTATCTCTCCGGCGGACATCCGCAGCATGACATGTTCGATCCGAAGCCGGATGCTCCCGTGGAGATTCGCGGCGAGTTCGAAACGATCGCGACTTCGGTTCCGTCGCTCCGCTTCGGTGAGCATTGTCCACTCTCGGCTAAGTTGATGGACCAGATGGCCTTGATCCGCTCGATGAACCACACTCACAACGATCACGGCCGCGGTTCGTATTGGATGTTTACGGGTGCTATGTATCCCGGCTCAGTGCCCGATGTGAACTCAATGTCGCGAGCGGACATGCCGCATCTTGGTGCGTGTATGTCGAAGATTGCTCCTGGTGCGGGGCCGATGTTCCCGTTCATTATCGTGCCGCATCGCATGGATGTGGCTGGCGGCCGGCGAGCGGGACAGTTCGCCGGAATGCTCGGCCCGAAATACGATCCGATGCTCACGGGCGGAAACCCCAACGACGACAACTTTCGCTTGGAGCACTTGCCGCTGGTGCCGAACGAAGACCCCGCCGTCATCCGTCGTCGAGTCGGATTGGTGGATCAACTCAATCAGCAGGTCGAGTATCTCCGCGACGGAGCGCTGGCTCAGTCGTTGAAGCAGAATCAGGCGAAGGCACTCGACGTCGTCGGTTCGGAAGTGGTGCGTCGCGCGGTCGATCTGTCCGTGGTCGATTCTTCGATCCGCGAGCGGTATGGCCGCAATTTGTTTGGGCAATCGGTGCTGCTCGGTCGACGGCTGCTGCAAGCCGGAACGCGGCTGGTGCAATGCAACTGGCAACGGACTCAAGGCAAGAACGGCTTCGCCTGGGATACGCACTGGAACAATTTCACCGCGCTGAAAGAAGAACTGATCCCGGCGTTCGATCGAGCGTTTTATGCCCTGATGACCGACTTGGCCACGACCGGCGAATTGGCCGAAACGTTGGTGGTTGTCGCGTCCGAGTTCGGCCGGTCGCCGAAGGTGACTCTGAAAAATGGCGGACGCGAGCATTGGCCCGAACTCTACAACGTCCTGATGGCGGGAGCCGGCATCCAAGGTGGCCAAGTCTACGGAGCTTCGGACAAGCTCGGAGCATACCCGCTGGAAAACCCCGTCGGCCCAGCGGACTTCGTGGCTACGATTTATCACATGCTCGGCATCGACCCGCATACCGAACTGCACGACCAACAAAATCGACCGTTCCAACTTTCAAAGGGCGAACCGTTCCCGCTGCTGATGAGCTGAGTCGAAACGGCGCGAAATGGAGCGGACTCCGCGGATGCCGCTCAAGCGGAGTTGCGGCATGACGTGCAAGACCACCCAAATTGAAACCCTTTCGCGCCGAAACGTGCTCTATGCGGGGGCGTTGCCGCTGTTGGGCCTTTCGTTGCCGAGGTTACTCGCGGCGAAAGAATCGACGTCCGGAAAGCCAGCTCGCGAGAAGTCCTGCATCTTCATCTTTCAATACGGCGGCCTGAGCCAATTGGATTCGTGGGATCCGAAGCCGAACGGGCCGTCAGAAATTCGCGGGCCGTATCAGCCGATCGCCACTTCGGTCCCCGGCTTTCGTGTTGGGGAATTGATGCCGCGATTGGCCAAGCAAGCCGATCGATACGCCGTGATCCGCTCGATGAGTCACGGAGTACCGATTCACGACGTGGCTAATCGCATGCTCTTGGCTGGCCAGTCGCTGCCGGCGCTGGACGCTCCGTCGTTCGGTTCGATCGTGACCAAACTGCGGCCGTCGAGTGCCAGCGTGCCGTCGCACGTTTGGTTGCAGAAGTTCGGTGGCGGTGCGATGCCTCCCGAACCGACTTACACGACTGGCGGTTGGCTGGGAATGGCTCATGCACCACTCGTCATCGGCATGAACCACGACGATAACCCTGGAACATCGGGTTTTCGCGTGAAGGCGTTTGATACGGCGGAAGGTGTCTCGTCTGATCGGCTGGCATCGCGTCGACAACTGCTCGAACAAGTCGAACCGGCGGAAATGCCGAACAATCGTGGTGAGTCGTTGTCCCGCTTCCGCGAACGTGCGTTTGATCTGCTGACCGGAACGGCTTCGCGGCAAGCATTTGATGTCGAGCGTGAACCCGATGCCGTGCGCGACCGCTATGGCCGCAATCCGCTTGGCCAGAACTTGCTGCTCGCGCGGCGACTGATCGAAGCAGGAGTCCGGCTGGTCAACGTCGTGGCTTGGTGCGGATTGGCTCCAGGGAACACGTTCCTCAGCTTGGAAACTTGGGACATGCATGGAAATGGCGGCATTGACATCTTCGGCAACGGCTGGAATGGGCTCGGCTGGGCGCTGCCCGTCTGCGACACTGCCGTCTCCGCGCTGTTGGAGGATCTCGAACAACGCGGACTGTTGGACGAGACGCTCGTTGTGTTGGTCGGAGAGTTCGGCCGTACGCCGCGCATCAGCAAAGGCTCGACCGCAATCGGTCGTGATCACTGGCCAAACTGCTATTCCGCGATGTTGGCCGGAGCGGGAGTGCGCGGTGGGACGGTTTATGGTTCTTCTGACGTGCAGGCCGCCTACGTGAAGGACCGCCCGGTCAGCCCCGAAGATTTCGCCGCGACGCTGTTCCATGCTCTGGACATCTCGCCCGAAACCGGCATCAGCCCCGATGGCTTCACCGTCCGAGCTAGCTCCGGCCGCCCCGTTGCAGAATTGTTCTGATGCGTTCGTAGGACAAACCTGCCCGACGGTTTCATTGCGCCACCGCCCCGATAGACTCTGCACGTCTGCGCCATTATCGGACGGCGCGTTTCACTTCAATTCCTTCATTCCCCGTTCGAGGAGTGTTTGCAAATGTCGACTTCGTCTTCACCGTTGTCGCCTGCTTGGGAGTCGCTGATCACGACGTTGGAGCGTGCGGAGGAATGGGCGGAGCGATCTGTCACCGAGGGGCTGTTGCTGGCCGCTCAGAAGGAGCCGATCGTTCGCGAGTGGCGCGAACTGCGGGAGGAGTTTCTTCGCCAAGCGCGGATGCAAGCTCCGGTGCCAACGGTTTCGGACATCCTGCCATTGCAGCCCAATGAATTGCCGGCAGTTCGCGCCTTGCGGCTGTGGAGGTTCCTGGCAAATGAAGGCACGCGGTTGAAGGGAGCGGGGAGGATCACGCTGTCGCAGGCTCATGCTTGGCAAGAAGAGGCAAGCGAGCGGTTGACCTCGTTGCAGCGGCGATTGGCTCAAGACGGAGTCACGATCACTCAGCCACCGCCTGTGCCGGAAAGCTCGAACAGTCAGTCTTCTCGCAAAACGGTGGAGGAGTCCTTGAATGAATGGTCCGATTCGCAAAGCAGCGCCGGCACTAGCGGAAAAAAGGCGTCCGGCAATTCGCCGCGGACGGCTCTTGAACCGCAAGCATCGCAGCCGCGGCGCAACATCCTGGAGATGTTGCTCGACCCGCGCAGCATTCAATGGCTGCTCGGGCTCGGCGGAGCGTTGATGGTCGTGGGGCTGGTAATCCTGCTGTGGGTCAACAATTACTTCACCCCACCGGTAATGGCCCTCGTGATGGGACTGACCAATATCGCCGTATTGATCGGCGGCTGTGCCCTCATTCGGATGTCCCGGTATCAACTTGTCGGCAAGGCGCTGACGTTGCTGGCCTGCCTCGTGATGCCTCTGAACCTGTGGTACTACCACGCACATGACTTAATCACGATTGACGGTCACTTGTGGGTCGCGGCAGTCGTGATCAGCGCACTGTATGCAGCAGCGGCTTGGGTGCTGCAAGATGAAGTGTTCGTGTACGTCTTCTGCGCCGGCGTGGCGATGACTGGCCTGATGATCCTGGCCGACTCGCACAAGTTTCAGGAGATCGCGCTGCCGGCGACGTTGCTGGTCATGCTGGGCTTGGGCGGCATTCACGTCGAGCGAGCGTTCGGCGTGATCGAGGGACCATTCAGCCGGCAACGGTTTGGGATGGCGTTCTTTCGCTCCGGCCATGTGCTGATGGCGTCGGGTTTGCTGCTGGTCCTGTTCGCGCAATTGGCGGGCGACTGGCTGTACGCCGTGTGGTTCCAATCGGTCTACAGGGCTTGGGGCGCCACGCCTTCGCCGATTTGTGACAAGCAACTTTGGGTCGCTCTGAGCTTGGTACTGCTGGCGACATACGCTTACGTTTATTCCGATCTCATGGTGAAGCGACAAGGGGTCTACATCCACATCGCGGCCTTCACGCTGCTATGGGCCGAGATGATCGGCGTGAAGATGCTGAATCTCGAACTGAAAGTCGATGCGATCATCTCGGTGCTGGCGTTGACATCGCTGGTGGTGAACCTGGCTCAGTCGTCGCTGGCCAAGGATCAGAAGCTGACGCGGTCGTTTCCAATGTTCGGACTTCTGCTGAGCCTGCTGCCGGTGGTACTGGGAATCGTGGAGTACTTCAAGCATCTCGGTTTGCGTGCGGTCTGGGCGGATGACGAGTCGCGCTGGAGTTACGTCGGAGCGATGTTGTTGACGGCGGTGGCGTCTCGCATGGGAGCGTACTTATACCGCAACGCGGCCAACTGGTTGCCGACGGCGTATCACTTCGCAACCGCTGCCTCGACGATGGTCGCCGCCGTCGCCGCGCTAGCTGCGCTCGGCTTGGAACGATGGCAAGAGCACGCTCCGATCATGATGTTGATTCCGATTGCGTACCTCGTCGCCGCGAAGCTGTATGGCGAAGGCATGTTGTCCAAATCGCTGATCGCTGTGGCTCACACGGCGACTGTCGTGATGCTGATCTCGTCCATATCATCGGCATTCACCGGCTTCACGCATCTTCCGAGCGTCGAGGAAAAGGTGCTGGCGGAGAAATTGTTGAACCTCTCGCTGGCGGTATTCTTCGCCGAGGCGACCCTGTTCTACGGATTGGTGACCGTGCTCCAGCGACAGCCACGGTACGTGCATCTGGCGGCGCTAATGGTTTGTGGCTCGCTGTGGCAGTTGATGGCCTTCTGCGGATTCCGCGAGCCCGACGCATACATTCTGGCATTCGCGGGAATTGGCCTGGGGCTGTTGCTCGTCTACCGATTTTCCGTGCTCGAACAAACTGCGGCCGCACCGTTGGCCGAGTCGGCATTCCAGGCGGCGAACTCAGTGCTGAGCCTGGCATTCGTGTCGTCGGTGTTTCGTGGCTTGGGGCGATTGGCTCAAGATGCACTCGGATCGACAAAGCCAATGGACTGGGGTTTTGTCGGAATGAGCGTGACGATGCTGGTCATCGCGTCGCTCGCGGTCCTCTTCGTGAAAGTCTCTGGCTGGCGTCGCTGGTACGTCGTCAACGTGGTGGCTCAAGGAGCACTCACCCTTCTGGCCATGCATAAATTGATTGACCTCAACCCATGGCAGCAGATCGAGCTTTTCTCGGTCATCGCGGGCTTGCTGTTGTTGGGAGTCGGACACCTCGGCTGGTATCGAGAGCAAGACCGCGAGAGCGACCTCGTCAGCATGAGCCTGTTCTTCGGTGCCCTGTTGGCCGCCGTCCCGCTGGCGATCGCCACCTGGATTGACCGTGGCAAAGGCCACTTCCTGATCATGAACGAGATCGGATTTCTGTTTGTCAGCGTGCTGCTGCTGGGCACCGGAGCGGTCTTCCGACTGAAGTCCACGACTTTGGTCGGCAGCATTTCGACGTCGTTGTACTTCATCACGCTGCTGCTGTTCGTGCCGTGGGGCCGCCTGAGCACGATTGCCATCCTGATCACCGTCGGTGGCGGTTTGATCTTCGGCACCGGCTTGATCCTGGCCTTCTTCCGTGACCGCCTGTTGACGCTGCCCGATCGAATCAAGAACCGCGAAGGAGTCTTCAAAGTTCTGAACTGGCGATGACGATCTTCGAGCTCTTCTGGGTTGATTTTGCTCCCGACCCTTAGACTCGTCTGCTTCCGAAAGTTGTTGCAGTTGAGTCAAGTTTTCGCGGGCGAGAGGAATCAGGTAAAAATAGGGTTGTTCTGGGATTTGAGTGGTTCCCATCCGTGTGGCCTTCTGATCCGTATGGGACTGAGTTGCTAGGGCTTGACCGATCTCAAAGACTGCCGACCCACACGGATCAGAAGGCCACACGGATGGGAGCAAGACCTCGACACCCTGGTCGGTGGACCCTTCGGTCAGAGGCCTCGCCTCGTACTACTAGTTCTCAGTTTCTTGTTTTCCTGCGCGCATTTTGTAGCGGAACGGCGCAAGCCGTCCGGTTTCACAGACACCGGGCGGCTTGCGCC
>JAYVSP010000637.1:0-5816 GCA_043775215.1 Planctomyces sp.
GTCGTGGGGCAGGTTTTTAACCTGCCGGAACTGCCGTGAAACGCGGGCAGGTTGAAAACCTGCCCCACGTCAAATCGGACTTTTGTCGGGCGCATCAAAATTGGCGGGATGGATGTTTGGAGAAGGCAAGAAGCCAATCCCGCCAATTTTGAATTTTGAACGCACGACCCCTTTCGCAACGGAGTGCCTCATGACGTGGCTCGCTTGGCGCCGGCGATTGGAGTATCTCGTCTTTCGCATGCTGGTGTGCGTCGTGCAGATGCTCTCGCCGGCGCGCGGTCGTGAGTTGGCCGAGGCTCTGGCATTCGTCATTCATCGAATGCTGCCGCGCAAGTTGACGCGGTACTCTGTCGCGCAAGAAAATCTGCGGCAGGCTTTGGGCACAGACGTTTCCGACGCCCAGATTGACGAGACGATCCAGCGGATGTGGGTGCATCTCTTCCGCGTCGTGGTCGAGATTGCGCAGCTTCCGCGTAAGGTGCGGCACGAGAACATTCTGGATGTCGTGGTTTACGATGCAGGCCGGCAGGCCTCATGGCGAGCCTTCAACTCCGGCCGGCCGGTCATTTTACTGGGAGGGCACTTCGGGAACTGGGAGGTCGCCAACACGGTGTTCGGCCTGTTCGGATTGCCGATGGGTGTCGTCGCTCGGGATCTAGACAACCCATATCTTCACGAATGGTTCAAGCGGTTTCGGCAACATACCGGTCATGTGCTGATCTCGAGGGACGGAGCCTCGAATGACATGCTGCCGCTACTCAAGAAGGGCGGCCACTTGGCGTTGCTGTGCGATCAAGACGCCGGGCCGCGCGGAGTCTTTGTAGACTTCTTTGGGAAACCAGCGTCGACATTCAAGTCGATTGCGTTGGTTGCGTTGGAATATCGTGCCCTGATCTGCGTCGGCGGCGCGATTCGCTTGCCGGACAATTGGCAGCAAGACGGCGTTGGCCCCGCGTGGTCTCGCTTTCAATTGTGTTGCGAAGATGTGATCGATCCACTGACGATCGACAGTCTCGATCCTGTCGGAGAAATCACGCGCCGGTACACGGCCGCTCTCGAACGCATGGTCCGTCGCGCGCCAGAGCAATACTTCTGGGTGCATCGCCGCTGGAAGAGCCAGCCGCAGCAACGCCGGGCAGCTCGGAATCTTCGCAAGGCAGGATGATCGAGGCCGTGAAGGCGATTGCCCCATATTTACACGCGGTATCAAGCAGAACTGGCTCACGGGCCGAACATATCACGAGCGTGAGGGGTTCGGTTCAGGCGTTTCGCAGTTGAATCTCCGTGCGGCCGCACCCTTGCGTTTCGCTCTCAGGCTTCGCCGTCAATGTGTTGCGATCGATCGACTTTTCCAGGAAGTTTTTGGTCTGTCAGCAACGGTTTGGGTTGCTTGAGAAGGCTGCTGGTGGTCGCTAACTTGCCCCGCTTGCTGCGCCACGGCTGGCCTCGGTTGGGCAACGTTCGCCCCCACATTGTGGTTGATTGACCTGGGCGGATCGTGTTTTGAGCCGGCGGTGCGGCGCTTACTCCAAGGGAAAGTTTTCATGTCCAACAAGTTCGTCTATTTCTTCGGTGGCAGTTCGGCAGATGGCAATGGCAAGTTGAAGAACCTGCTCGGCGGCAAGGGAGCGAACCTCGCCGAGATGTGCTTGATTGGCCTGCCCGTGCCGGCCGGATTCACGATTACCACCGAAGTTTGCAATCTTTATGGAGCCGCCGGGAACAAGTATCCGGCCGGCTTGGCGGCGGAGATCGAAGATGCGATGCGCAAGACCGAGCAGGTCATGGGCGCGAAGTTCGGCGATGCGCAGAATCCGTTGCTTGTCTCTTGCCGATCGGGTGCTCGCGTTTCGATGCCGGGCATGATGGATACGGTGCTCAACATCGGCCTCAACGAGAAGACGCTGGCCGGGCTGATCGAATCCACCGGGAACGAGCGATTCGCTTGGGACAGCTATCGTCGCTTCGTGCAGATGTATGGCGACGTGGTGCTCGACCTGAAGCCGCAGTCCAAGACCGAGATTGACCCGTTCGAGCACATCATGGAAGAACTCAAGCACGAACGTGGCGTGCATCTCGACACGGAACTCAACGTCAACGACTTGAAGGAACTCGTCAAGCGCTTCAAGGCCGCCGTGAAGGCCAAGAAGGGGGCCGATTTTCCGGATGACCCGATGGAACAAATGATGGGAGCGGTCGCTGCCGTGTTCGGCTCGTGGCAGAACGACCGAGCAGTCGTCTATCGCCGTCAGTATGGCTACCCGCACGATTGGGGAACCGCCGCAAACATCTGCTCGATGGTCTACGGCAACATGGGCGAGGACTCCGGCACGGGCGTCGCTTTCACTCGCGACCCGGCCACCGGCGAGAAAGTCTTTTACGGCGAATACCTCATCAACGCTCAGGGTGAGGACGTCGTCGCCGGCATCCGTACGCCGAACAAAATCGCGGAACTCGCGAAGGACATGCCTGCTTGCTACGCGCAGTTGCAGGACATTCGCGGCAAGTTGGAAGCTCACTACCGCGATGTGCAGGACATCGAGTTCACCATCCAAAAAGGCAAACTCTGGATGCTGCAAACTCGCAACGGCAAACGAACCGGTTTCGCTGGCGTGAAGTTCGCCGTGGACATGGTTGACGAGGGACTCATCACCAAGAACGAAGCCCTCTCGGTCGGACGCATTCCGCCCGACGATCTCAATCAACTGTTGCAGCCGATTTTCGATGCCGACGCCGTGCGCAAAGCCAAGGCCGAAGGGACGGTGCTCGGCAAGGGCATCAACGCCGGTCCCGGTGCCGCGACGGGCCGCATCATGTTCTTTGCGGACGACGCCGAGGCGTACGTCATCAAGAACGGCAAGGGAGTCATTCTCGTCCGCCGCGAAACGTCGCCGGAAGATCTGCGCGGCATGCAAGCCGCCGAAGGGATCTTGACCGCGTTCGGCGGAGCGTCCTCGCACGCCGCGCTGGTCTCGCGCCAGATGGGCAAGGTCTGCATCGTCGGCTGCCAGGCGTTGCAGATCGACTACAACGCTCGCACGCTGACCGTCGGTGGCAAGACGCTGAAGGAAGGTGACTTCATCAGCATCGACGGCTTCACCGGCGAAGTCATGGAAGGCCAGATCGCCACCAAGCCCAGCGAGGTCGTGCAAGTCCTCATCAGCAAGACGCTGAAGGCCGAGCAAAGCCCTGTCTGCCAGATGTTCAACAAGCTGATGACGTGGGCCGACGAAGTCCGCGGGAACTTCAAGATCCGCACGAATGCCGACGAACCGGAACAAGCCGCCGCCGCCATCGCCTTCGGTGCTCAAGGCATCGGCCTGTGCCGCACCGAGCACATGTTCTTCAAAGGCGACCGCATCAAAGCGATGCGCGAGATGATCCTCGCCGAAAACCTCGAAGATCGCAAAAAGGCTCTCACCAAGTTGCTGCCGTACCAGCGAGAAGACTTCACCGGCATCTTCCAAGAGATGAAGGGCTATCCGGTCACGATCCGCCTGCTCGACCCGCCGCTGCACGAATTCCTGCCGCACGACGAAAAGGGCCAAGCCGAAATGGCGAAGGAACTCGGCGTGAAGGCGGAGACGGTCGCCGCTCGCGTCAAAGCCCTGCACGAGTTCAACCCGATGCTCGGCTTCCGCGGTTGCCGCCTGGGGAACGTCTTCCCAGAGATCACCGAGATGCAAGCCCGCGCGATCATCGAAGCCGCTTGCGATGTGGCGAAAGCCGGCATCGAAGTCGAGCCAGAAATCATGATCCCGCTCGTCGCGTTCCTGCCGGAGTTCAAAGCCCAAGCGAAGATCGTCCGCGAGACCGCCGACAAAGTCTTCGCCGAGAAGGGAATCCAAGTGAAGTATCTTGTCGGCACGATGATCGAACTGCCTCGCGCCTGTATCTGCGCCGATCAGATTGCTCAAGAAGCCGAGTTCTTCAGCTTCGGCACGAACGACCTGACGCAAACCGGCCTCGGTATGAGCCGCGATGACTACGGCAGCTTCATCCGCCACTACATGGAGAGCGACCTGGTTCCGAAAGATCCGTTCCAAGTCATCGACTTCGACGGCATCGGCGGCCTGATGGAGATTGGTGTTGAACGCGGCCGCAAGACGCGCGCGGATTTGAAAATCGGCATCTGCGGCGAACACGGCGGCGAACCCGACTCCGTGAAGTTCTGCCACCGCATCGGCTTGAACTACGTCAGTTGCTCACCGTTCCGAGTGCCGATCGCTCGCTTGGCGGCGGCGCAGGCGGCGTTGGAAAAGAAGTAGTGTGAAGGCAGCTTCTCCAATGAGGAATCGCGAGCCAATTAGAAGATTATTAGCTCGGTTGTTGCGTACAGCCGGGCTTTTTTTCTATGACGTCCGCAATGCGGCCAAATGATTTAGACAAAGCGGAAAGTAACCTGATGTATTCGCAGGTCGACACCGCTTCGGTTGGCATCATCATTGATGGTGATTAGGCTCGCGCTGCGGATTGAATTCTTATGTCTCTTCTGGAGCTTTACCATGTCCGACGATCATTCTGTTTCTTCGTCTGAGATTTCTCGCCGTACGGTCATGGCCGGTGCGTTTGCTGGTGGTGCTTTGGCCTTCGGTGCCTCGTTGGCCGGTGCGTTTGAGCCTCGGCGGGAAGTAGCGTTGGCCGGTACCACCGCCGTGCCCCCGAAGCAGTATGACATGAAGAAGTCGATTAACCTGTGGGCCTTTCCGTACCCGAGCCTGTGGTCGTTGGAGAAATGCTTGAAGACGGCGAAGGACGCCGGCTTCGACGGGATCGAATTGAACTACGACCTCGACAGCGACCTGTCACCGAAGTCGGGCACGAAGGACTTTCAACGCATCCGTGCGATGGCCGACAAGATCGGCATCGCGATCAGCGGCTTGTGCTCGTTTTTGTTTTGGCCCTATCCGCTCACCAGCAATGATCCCGAAAAGCGGGCTCGCGGCCTGGAGTTGGCCGGGATGATGGCTCAGGCGGCGCATGACCTGGGCACGGAGAATCTGCTGGTCGTTCCCGGTGCCGTATGCATTCCGTGGCGTACAGATCATGAACCGGTTCCGAACGACGTCTGCGACAAGCGGGCACGCGAAGCGGTCGCGAAACTGCTCCCGGCCGCCGAGAAGCTGAAGGTGCATCTCAACATCGAGAACATCTTCTTCAACGGCTACTTGATGACGCCCGGCGAGATGGCCGACTTCGTGGACAGCTTTCAGTCCGAATTCGTGCAGGTCCATTTCGACACCGGCAACATCATGATGTTCCAGTTTCCGGAGCATTGGATCTCGATGCTGGGCAAGCGTATCAAGAACGTGCATCTGAAGGAGTTCACCAAGAAGGGGACCGACTACTCGCTGGAAACATTCCGCCCGCTGCTGGACGGTACGACCAATTGGCCGGCAGTCATCGACGCTTTCGACAAGACCAACTATCGCGGTTATCTGACGTTCGAGTACTTCCACCCGTATCAGCACTTCCCGGAAGCTCTGATTCACCA
Organism: Planctomyces sp.; assembly: GCA_043775215.1. GTDB lineage: Bacteria > Planctomycetota > Planctomycetia > Planctomycetales > Planctomycetaceae > SXKJ01. The sequence goes on from JAYVSP010000637.1 coordinate 5,495, forward strand.
GACGAGCGATTCGCTCGACCGGATGATTGGCCGAAAAACTTGACGCCACAAAACCAGAGGTCAGGCACTTCGGAAGCACCTGACCCCAGTAGTTATTCTTCACGCGGGGAAGAATGAGGTTTTTCCGATCAGCCGGAACGCGCTAGCGCGTCTTCAAGACTTAAATCACGGGTTGTGAGCGGCAATGCGCTAGCCGGCGTCAGCCGCGTCAGCCCCCGGACATTCCCCACTTCTGAAGACAATTTTTGAAACACTCATCTTCGCTGATCTTCACGAATGACTTCTGGTTGTTCTGCCTTCATGAGCGAAGATCAGTGGAGAT
>JAYVSP010000638.1:0-4894 GCA_043775215.1 Planctomyces sp.
CCACGTTTTGTCCGTCAAACCCAGGGCGGCGCTACGCGGCTGACGCCGCTCCGCTCTGCCCTGGGCTTTCGAGTTTTTGCCCTTTGGGCCAGGACGACAACGCAACTTCAAAAAGCGCCAGCGAGTGCGTACTTTGACGATTCAAGGACCGCACTCGCTGGCGCTTCGGGCTTGTATTCTCCGGAATCAAAATCCTGAACGGCATTGCTCGCGTCGGTGGGGCAATCGGCCACGCCACTTATTTGCTGGTCAAGCTGAACGTTCCGTCCCAGTTGGCAGGGGGTTGATTGCTGAACTGGGCCATGTGTTCGAGCAGGAATTTCTTGGGGCCGTCGTCGTCGGGGACTTTGTTGAGTAACTGCAAGGCGTCGTCCCAGCGGCCGGCGATGACGGCGTCGAGTGCCGCTTCATAGGCTTGAATGACGGCGGCGGTCGTCGGGCTGAATCCTTCGGGCGGGAGAAGTTCGCTGACCAGCAGTGCGATGTCCATTCCCTTGGGACGGACTTTCGCTAAGCGGCGGCAGCGTCCTTCGGATGGAGACAGCATTTTGCGCACGAAGTCCGCGGTCGCTTCGTCGACGCACACGTTGACTCCGAACATACGGGTCAGGCCTTCAATGCGCGAGCCTTGATTCACGACCGGACCGAAGACACCGATCTTGGCTTGTTGTGCCGTGCCGATTTGTCCGGCGATGGCTCGTCCGTGAGCAATGCCGACGCCGCAGGCAAATCCTTCGAGCAGGCCGGCCGACTCCGGCGGCACGTTGAAATCTTGTTGGATCATCAGCGCGGCGCGACAGGCGGAAATCGGGCCGTCGGGCAACGGTTCGGGCCAGCCCCAAAAGCCGAGGGCCGCGTCTCCTTGAAAGTCGGCGATCGCTCCGTCAAACGCCAGGATGCCGCCGGTCATCGCACTCAGCGCGGCCCGTACACTTTCCAGCAACTTGTGAAGATTGTCCTTCAGCTTCTCCGACTGCCGCGAAAACCCTCGCACGTCGCAGAACAGCACCGTGATGTCTCGCTCGGAGGGCTCCAGGATGTTGCCAGACGATTTCTTGTTGAGGTTCGCGATCACTTTGGGCGAGAAAAACGACGCCATCTTCGTCGTCTGTTCTTGCAGTGTGCGGACAGTGCGGATCGATCCGATGAACTGCGCGACCAGTTGCGTGAATCGCAAATCACCTTTCAAAACTTGATCGTCCAGGATGCTGTTGCCGTCGCGGCCACCTTCGCCGGAGACGTACAAGCACCAGCCGATACACGAATCCGCGGTGATGGGAGTACAAAACGCCCAGCTCAACGAACCGCTCATGGTGACCGAACTGGCCCCCAGTTCGCCGGCAATGTGCATCACACTTTCGTTTTTCCGCAGTGCCTTGCGCAGCAGTTTGCGGCTGGGCAGAAATCGCCCTTGGAACGCATCGCGGGTTTGCACGCGCATCAGCAGAGGCTTGGGCAACTCGGCATCGGAATTCTTGCTGGCGCGGATGCTTTCCACGTCCGGCTCATCAAAGACCACAACCGCGACCGCGACCGATGGGGGAATGGCCTGCAATAACAAGCCGACGAGAGTCAGTGCCAGCTCCACGTCCGAGTTCGTTCCCGAGATCAAATGAGGCAAGTTGGACAGGACTTCCATCTGCCGCTCGGTGTCTCCGAATGAGACGCTTTCGAGCTCCTGGGTCTTGAATGAGAACTCCTCGACTTCGCACTCGTCGTCGGCCGCGGTGAATTCGCTGGGGATTTGTCCCAATTCCGGCATGCTGACCATCGCATGAGCGGGCATCGCCACGGTCGTCCGCGACAGATCCATGACCTTTTGGGCTTGAACCTGAAATGTGGTCAGACCGATTTGAAACGATTCACCCGACGCGGCGTAGATATCGCGGTAGACGTCCCCTTTGAACTTGATGGGGTTAGCCGCATTGGGCAGGCAAACGACCGCCAGCCGGTCTTTTTGCCAGGAGACATCGACATGTTCGCGCGAGACAGCGCGATCCCAAGGCACCGCCCATCCCATCTGGGGAGCTCGCCCCACACGGACAACTTGCCCTTCGACCAACTGCTGCCGCCAAGTTTGCCCCGAATCGGGACCGGTAGCGATCAACTCGACAACTTGTTTCTGTGCGGCCATGCACCAAATCTCCTACGCATCGCATCGACCAGATTCACCCAAAGACAAACACTAATCGACGGCCGCCCGAAAATCGAACAATCTCGCCGCATTGCCACCGAGCACCTGGGCCTGTTCCGCGGAAGTCAGGTGTGTGAGGTACGACCGAACTCGCTCGTAATTGGCGCGATAACTTTCGCCCGTACTTCCCTCACCCCAGCCGCCGCCGTAGATCAGCCGGTCCGAGCCGAAGGCCGTGACGAGCGTCTGGATGATCGGCTCGACGTCTCGATGAGGGTACGTTCGCGTCGCGGGAATCGCCGAGAGTTTCATGACGGTGTTCTCGAACCGCGACCACTTCACGACGTGGTCGTGCTCTTCCGAAGTCCCCTGCAACGGCCGGCCAAGATGGTCGATGATGACTCGTGTCTTCGAGAACTCTTGGATCAAGGGTTCAAAGCCGGGAGCGTAGCGCGGTTCGAAGTGCAGTTGGATCGCAAGCCCCAGATCGCTCGCCGCTTTCCAAAGTTCGCGCAGCTCCGGTTTGCCGAACGGCGGCAACCGCTCCGGCGCGTAGGCATGAATTCGCAGCGTGACGATCTTCCCCGGTTGCCGTTTCACCAGCGCGGTCATGTCGCGAATGCTGTTCGGTCGGCCGGCGAAGAACAGGCACGTTCCTTTGAGCTTTCCCTTTCCGACTTCCAGGCAGTGTTCGAGATACTGATGGTCGTCCTGATACGGCTCTGGATGCACGATGACGGTGAAGTCCACGCCCGCCTGCTTCATGCAGTCCAGCAAGTCTTCGGGAGTCGAAACCTTCTCCGGCTGATACGCGCCGTCTTTGTGGTACGGGAACCGCTGATCCGCCGCCCCCGCGAAGCAATGGACGTGAGTGTCCACGATCGGCGAACGCGTTTCGTCAGCCAGCGACACGGCGGAAGACATCGCCAGTGCGGCAGCGCCGTAACTCGCCTGAGACACAATCTGCAGAAATCCACGACGGTTGATCGGGTGAGCCATTTTGAAAACCACCGCTTTCTAACCACTGATGAAACGGAGGTAGGAGTTTTTGGCCACGGATGAAACACGGATCAGGCAAGAAGGCGATTTGCAGTCTCATTGTCACCGTCTCTCAATTCTTGTCTTGTTCCTTGTCTCCTGTCCTGATCCGTGTTCCATCCGTGTTTCATCCGTGGCAAAAACCGCCTTCTCGCTCAATACACAAATCGCTGGAACTCCACTTCCGTGCGGCCGAAGTTGATCAGCAGGCCGACTTGAATGCCGGTGGCCTTGAGTTCGTTCAGGAGCTGAGCCTCGTCGGACTTCTGATACTCCTTGGCCACTTTCAACTCGACGATCACACAGTCGTTGACCAAGAGGTCTGCCTCGAACTTGCCGACGTCAACCTCCTTGTATTTGACCCTGATTGGCTCTTCGAGTTTGCATATCAGGCCGCGCTTGATGAGTTCGACTTGCATGGCCTTCTGGTAGACGCTTTCCAAAAAGCAGTAGCCCAGGATGCCATAGACTTCAAACGCCGCTCCGATGATCTGTTCGGTGACATCGCCATGCAGCAGCGCCATTACTCGCTCCTTTTAAGGCATGAAGTTTCAGCCACGGATAAAACACGGATTGAACACGGATCGGGCAGGATGCAAGAAAACGATTTGCGATCTTGTTCCCCGATCCTTCAATTCTTTGCTTTGTTCCTGCTCTCTCTCCCGTCCCCTGTCCTGATCCGTGTTTCATCCGTGTTTCATCCGTGGCTAAGAATGCCTTTCATTTCTTCTTTAGTGTCGTCAGGTACTCAATCAGATCGCTCATTTCTTCGATGGAGAGGGTCTTGGCGAGGTCGGCGGGCATCAGGGAGATTTCTTGTTTTTTGAGTTCTTCGATGTCGGACTTTTTGAAGGTGCGGGCGAGGGCGTCGGCTCCTCGGAGGGTGACGGTGTCGGCGTCTTCGGAGATTTTCAGGCCGTTGGCGACGGTGCCGCTCTTCGTTTCGACGACGTAGCTTTCGTAGTTATGGCTGATGCCCGCGCTGGGGAAGATGATCGACTCCCACATCGCTTGGCGGCTGAGCTTGCTGCCGATCTCCGACAAATTCGGGCCGACTTCTTTGCCGACGTTGTTGACGACGTGGCAGGTGTTGCACTTGGCCGTCATTGCCTCGGCGAAGAGTTTCGAGCCGTTGCCGGCGTTGCCTTTGAGCTTGGCGAGTTCCGTCAGCGGCGGGAGCGGTTTCGAGTCCTTGCCGGCGGGGGCGGGGAAGAGTTTCAGCGCGGCTTCGCGAATGTTGGCGAACGACGAGCCGGTTAGGGCGGCGGACAGAGACGGTCCGAACGAGTCGTCGAACTTTTTCTCTTGCGCGAGCTTCAGCACGGCGGCGGCTCCGTCTTTCGAGAGAGACGCTCCGCGAATCGCCGCGCGACGCATGTCGGCGGGGCGTTTGTCATCCGTCACGACCGCCAGCAGCAACGGTGACACAGCGGCATCGCCGGAGTTGCTCAACGCGCGAGCCGTCGCAAGTCCCTGCTCGCCGGCGGTCCCCGATTCCAACGCGGCCTTCAGCAGCGGAGCCGCTCCCTTCGCGAGCAACACGCGGACGGCATCAATCCCCAACTGGTCGTCGGGTTTGGCTTGAGCCAGGGCGAGCAGGTCGGCGAAGCGGTCGGTGATGTTGAACTTTTCGACCAGCGTGACGAACTGCGGCTGACCTTTCAGGCCGTCGAGGACTCGGTTCAGAGCCGCTTTGTGTTCGGGGTTCTGGGCGACGTCGAA
>JAYVSP010000639.1:0-6050 GCA_043775215.1 Planctomyces sp.
GTGAGGTTTCCTGAGCGTCCATCGACTGGCTCGCTCCCAACAGCAGTCCGCTGCTGAGGATCCACATCGTCGTTACCGATCCGTGTGTTCTGTTCATTGCGAGGCACCTCCATCCCTGTTGGGGCCCATTCCGGGGATCATTATTGAGGGGAATGTGATTGAGGCGGTGGATTGCGGCAGTCCGACTGCCGTTCAATAATCCGCCGGCATTTTCCGACCGTTGGTCGGCCAGTTACTATCGTCGACTTGGCCTCCGGCTTATGACGACTGTGCCGAACCTGCGAGTGTTTCCTGACGTGTGGCCCGGATAGCCGGAACAGGCCGAAAAGTTTGCCCAATCTCCGCGAGATTCTCAGGCCGGATTTTCACATGTATCTCGCGCACACAAGTAAGTTGGGACTCTGGCCCGACCCGGGGTTGCAGCTCTGTCTCGACCCGATCTGGACAGAATCGCAACCAACAAGAACGAAAATAAGGAATTCCCCTCATGGCAGACGCTTCTTCTCCCCTGACGACGCAAACTCCGTCCGCGCCACCGATCATCATTCAGCAAATGCCGCCGCATCCGTATTGGGCGAGTCGCTGGTTCGTGCGGCTGCTAATGGTCGCGTTGGTGTTCTCGCTGGTGTATTGCCTGCGGCTCAGTTCTGAGTACCAAAAGTACTTCAACGATGGCTCGTCACCGACCGAACATTATCACTCCGGCGACAAGACTGCTGAGGACAAGATCGCAGTGATCGAGGTCAGCGGGACGATCATGCCGCCGTTCACTGGCCATGTGCTCGATGCCATCAAGAAGGTGAAAGAGGACGAGCATGTGAAGGGCGTGCTGCTGGTCATCGACAGCCCTGGCGGATTGGTCGCCGACAGTCACCAGATTTACGAGAAGCTCAAAAAGTTGCGTGAAACGAAGCCGATCTTCGTGGCCATGAAACGCATGGCGGCCTCCGGCGGCGTGTACATCGCGATGGGGTGTGGCGAGAACGGAAGAATCTTCGCCGAGCCGACCACCTGGACCGGTTCGATCGGCGTGATCATTCCGCGATACGACGCCAGCGAACTCGCCGGTAAAGTGGGGGTGAAGACCGACTCGTTGAAAACGGGCGAGTTCAAAGATTCGCTCGACCCGCTGCGCCCGCTGACCGACCATGATCGAGTCTTGTGGGGCCGCATCCTTGATGATTCCTTGCAACGCTTCGTGAAAATCGTGGACGAAAATCGAAAGACTCTGAACGCAACTCAGGTCAAGGAACTTGCAACCGGCCAAATTTTTACAGCCGACGAAGCGAAAGCCAAAGGGTTGATTGACGAGATTGGGGATGAGGAGGCGGCCATCGAAGCCCTGAAAACGCAGTTGGGCCTGAAAAAAGCACGCGTGGTGAAGTACGAGTTCCCCACCTCGCTGATGAGCCTGCTGCTGGGATCGGCTCAAGCGAACGACCCGGATGTTCGGTTCCGCAAGCTGCTGGAAATGTCGGTGCCGCGAGCCATGTACTTCTGCGGCGCAAGCTCACTACCTACGCTGTCACAGGTCTGGCCCCGGTGACGTGAGCGATGACGACCCCATGGGCTAAAACCTCTTTTGACGAGCATTCCACCATGAAACTCTTCCGTGCAGTTGTGCTGATGTGCCTGGCGTCCGTCGCATTGCTCAATTCGGCATTTGCCGCCGATTCGCTTGGCGGCAAGCGGCCGAACATTGTTTTTGTCCTGACCGATGATCAGGGTTACGGCGATTTGTCGTGTCATGGGAATCCCATCCTCAAGACACCGAACATCGATCGCCTGCATCACGAAGGAGTTCGCTTCACCGATTTCATGGTCAGCCCGACCTGTTCGCCAACCCGATCGGCGCTCATGACCGGACGGCACGAGTTCCGCAATGGCGTCACGCACACGATCAATGAACGCGAGCGGCTGACATTATCGGCGACGACGCTGGCTCAAATTCTGAAATCGTCCGGATACGCGACCGGTATTTTTGGGAAATGGCATCTGGGTGACGAACCCGATCACTGGCCCAGCCGCCGCGGCTTCGATGAGATGTTCATTCACGGAGCCGGCGGCATCGGCCAGTCGTATCCGGGAAGCTGCGGCGATGCACCAGGCAACACCTATTTCAGCCCGTCCATCCTGCATAACGGCCAGTTCGAGAAGACCAACGGCTATTGCACCGATGTCTTTTTCGCTCAAGCACTGAAGTGGATCGAAGCCACAAAAGGCCAGCAGCCCTTCTACTGTCACATTGCCACGAACGCGCCGCACGGCCCGCTGCAAGTGCGCCCCGAGGACGAAGCCCGCTACACCGACAAGATCAAGGATGCCGATGTCGCGAAGTTCTTCGGCATGATCGCCAACATTGATGACAACGTCGGCAAGTTATTGACACGGCTCCGCGAATGGGGCATCGAGCGTGACACTCTCGTCATCTTCATGAACGACAACGGCGGGACCGTCGGGACAAAGATCTTCAACGCCGGCATGCGCGGACAGAAAGTCACTCCGTGGCTGGGAGGCATTCGAGCCAGTTCGTTCTGGCGCTGGCCCGGTACACTGAAACCGGCCGATTGCGACCGGCTCGCGGCGCACATCGACTTCCTTCCGACACTCGCCGAACTGGCCGGCGCGAAGCTGGCCGACGAAGTGAAAAAACAGGTCGAAGGCCGCAGCCTCGTCGGGTTGCTGTCCAATCCGCAAGCGGATTGGGCCGACCGTTCGCTCTTCACGCATGTCGGACGCTGGCCCGTGGGAGCCGACCGTTCGAAATTCAAGTACACGACGTGCAGCGTCCGCGACTCGCGGTTTCAACTGGTGACGGCGTCTAAAGGAGAAACCAAAAACTGGCAACTCTTCGATCTTAAAGTTGATCCCGGCGAGCAAACCAATGTTGCCGACAAACACCCTGACGTCGTCCAGCGACTCGCTGCCGAATACGACAATTGGTGGGAGTCGGTTCAACCGCAGTTCGTCAATGAAGAGGCCGTCCCACCGGCCGAGAATCCATTCAAGACCTTGTTCAATCAACAATTTGCTGCGGACACAAAATCCAACGCCGTGAAAAATCCGGCGACTGATGGGGCTGATAAGAAGGCGGCGGATACTCCGACGAAGAAAGCCGCCGCGAAGAAAGCGAACCGGTCGCTCGAAAAGATCACCGAAGTTCCCGATCTACCACGTGTCCTATTGATCGGCGATTCCATTTCGATCGGCTATACACTGCCGGTCCGCAAGCTGCTCGAGGGAGAGGCTAATGTCCATCGCATTCCGGCCAATGGTGGGCCGACAACGAATGGCCTCAAGAATCTCAAGACGTGGCTCGGCGATGGCAAGTGGGACGTCATTCACTTCAACTGGGGCCTGCACGACCTGAAGCTGATCGATGGCAAACACCAAGTGCCGCTCGACGATTACGAAAAGAATCTCCGCGAAATCGTCTCGCAGTTGAAAGCCACGAACGCCAAGCTGATTTGGTGCTCAACAACTCCCGTTCCCGAAGGGGAGCTGAATCCGCCTCGCAAGTTCGGCGATGTCATTGAATACAACGCAGCGGCTCGCAAAATCATGGACGAGCACTACATTGCCGTCGACGACCTCTACAGCTTCGCGCTGCCACAGCGTGCGGACATCCAACTCAAGCAAGACGTCCACTTTTCCTCTGCGGGATCGGAACGCTTGGCTCAGCAGGTCGTGAAGTCGATCACCGAACATCTGCCGGCCAAATGATCGGCGTACCCAAAAGACTACCGCCCCCTTCGCTCGCGGGTTACAGATTTGGCTTCTGCCGCGCTGCCGCCTTCTTTCGCATTTCTTCTTTCTTTTTCTCTTCTTCATCGGCGAAGAGCGGGCCAGCTTTCTGTTTCGCGGCCATCGCGCGTTGAGCGGCCTCGTAGTCGCGGTGGAATTCTTTCCAGGACCAGCCCATCGGCTTGCTGAGTTCTCGTTCGGCAAGCTTCGCCCACGGAGTTCCTTGATGGCTGTTGACGACTCGTTCTAGATACTCCTGGGCTTTGGCGGCCATCTTCTTGACCTGCACGCCAGTGGTGATGTCATCGGAAGCGACCAGTTCCCAGGTGTTGTTGCCTTGCTTTTCAAAGGTCTTCGGTGATGCCTTCATTTGGGCCAGCATCATGTTGTAGCCGAACGCTCGTACTCGCATGGCCAGGACGCGGCCGTAAGCTGTATCGAAGGCAGCCTGCCAACGTGGTTCTTTGATCTTGGCTCGGTCCTTTTCGCCCGGTTCTAGTATCGAAATGATTTCGTTGAGCTTGTAATCGAGCACGGCGAACGGCTTTTGAGCGTCATTCAATTGAGTTCGCAGGACGGCATCGGTGTCGGCACGGAAGATGACTTCCGGCGTCGGAACACTCTCGCCCAGCGTCTTGCGAGCGGCTTCGACCAACACGGTCTTGGCTTTGTTCGTCTGGAGATCTTTCATGTAAAAGCGGATCGGCCGGTAATCGGGCAAGTAATTACGCATGACGGCCGGATCGAAGCGGACGCCGCGGCCCGTGTCCTCAGCGATCAGATAGACCCCTTGCGTTTCAGCACACAACCGCGTGAGCGCATACGGACCGAGGCCAGCGGTCATGCGCGTGAGATCCCCGCCGGAGATGCCCCAGAACGGCAAGCTGACGTATTCGGGAGCGACCGTCTCGGGCCCTGAATCGACAGGCAGATCTTCCGAAAAGCCATCTTCGTAGGTGTACCGGACATACCCTTTCTCTTGTCCGAAGGGAGCCGCATTGCCGACCACGAACACCTTGAAACCGGAAGATGCGGTCGCCTGGATGCACTGGTCCAGCTTGTCAAAGTCGTCGCCCCGTTCATCGGTAGCAATGACGATCATGCAGTTGCGGTGCTCGCGGCTGCGGTAATCGCGGTACTTCTTTACCGCCGACTCCACAGCGCCGAAGACATTTTCCTTGCCCGACTTGTCTTCGGGGATGTTCTTGACCAGTTCGACCAGGCTTTCGTAATTGTCGGTCGCATCTTTGGAGAGGAAATGGGTCTCCTTGCCGAAGCTCATCACGGCGCTCTTCAAGACGTTGTTCTTGACCTCCACGTTCAGCAGGCCGAGTTGCTTGTAGATGTTCTCGAAGCGTTCGGCGATTGCGTTCCGGCGCTCCTTCATCGAGCCAGACTCGTCAAACAACCAGATCACCAGCGTCTTGCGTTCCTTCAACGACGACATGATCTCAAAAGTCAGGCGGTCGATCGAACCTTCCACGCCGCCTTTGGAACTGCCCGTCCCCGTGCTGCTGATATTCTCCACGCTACCACGGACATCCACAGTCTGAGCTAGCGAGTCGGTATTGACCTCGCTGATCGTTGCCGCGGGAGCGACGTCCACCTTCACCAGTTCTTCCTGAAGCTTGCGTGCCGTCTGCTGCTGCGGAGAGGGTGTGAGTTGAGTGGCTGCGGCGAGCGACGGGGTGAGCGAATCGCCGTCGCCGCCGTTACCAATGTGATCCGTCGCCGCCACGTCAAATTTGAACTCCGGTTCAACCGCCTCTTCGACTTCGCTGCTGACGACCAACTCCTTGAACGTCTCGCGCAGAACGGGAAAGCTCCAAAGAGCGAAAGCCACCAGCACCGCCGCGTGCAGACCCAGGGTCACGCCCCATGCAGGCAGTTCGCGAGTCGTCAGCCAACGACCCGAGTCTTCTTCTGTAGCAGGCAATTGCGATTGAGGCAGTGCAGATTGAGACAGTGCAGATTGAGACACGGGACGCTCCCTTGAGACTGTCTGTCACCCGAGCCCGTGTGGCTCAGAGGATTCGACACTTTTTACCGATCGTCCAGGCCACCAGAACCTGGGCTACAGAAATTCGGAAATGCGGTGATGCACCCGCCGCGACGGAGTGAAAACCGGCAAGCAACAATAAACGTTCGCCACATCCTGGGCAACGGCCAATAAACTGTGGAATTCGCGGCTTGCGGCTGCAAGTCGAAGTGCGATTGTGCCGACTTCGGCGGTGGTGGCACGCCAGTCGCACCGCCTAAGAACGCGTGCAGAAACTAATTCCGGAGCCGCGCCCGTCAGGAAGCGG
>JAYVSP010000640.1:0-10491 GCA_043775215.1 Planctomyces sp.
ACAATTTGGTGATTTGGAGCCGAGCCCGTCAGGAAGCGGTGACCTTTGCCCGCTTCCTGACGGGCGCGGCTCCGGAATTAGTTTCTGCACGCGTTCTTAGCACGGACGGGCAACAACGCCCGTCCTACGATTCAGTAGTCGCTGATGAGTTTCAGCGGCCGACTGCTGGCGATCTCGCGGAAGACGTTTTGGAGTTGGGCTTGTACCGTAGAAATACTGGCGGCTGGAGGGACGTTGTAGAAGACCCCGCCGGTGATGTCCGCGACTTGTTGTAACGTGGCTGTGTCCGCGCCGGCTCCCAGGCAGATGGCCAGGATCTTGATCTTGGCAGCCTTAGCGGCATTGGCCTCGGCGATCACCGCCGCCGTTCCGATCGACTCATTCGTCGGCAGGTTGGCGACACCGTCGGTCAGCAACACCATCATCTTAAACGTTCGTGGCCGAGAATGAGCGGTGAGTTCATCCCGGGCGATTTTCATTCCGGCGGAGATGTTCGTGTTGCCAGTGTAATGTCCGGCCTGACGTTGACGAGTGGTCGACTTGATTTGAGAAATGTTGCTGCTCAATCCGTGTTCGAGAATGGCTCCCGCCGAACTGGTATGGGTGAAGATCGACAAGCCGACTTGGTCTTCCGCTTCAACGCCTGTGAGGTAGTCAATGAACAGATCGACGGAGTCCTTCATCACCCCGACGGGCTGCTCGCTGGTCTTCCACAAATTGGGTGTCTGTGCCACGCTGGGATAGTTGTATTGCAGGTAATGAATCCACGTCAGATATCCGTACATGTCGCGATAGCCGGCATTCTTGATGTCGCCACTAGAGCTTTGAACACGCGTGATGTAGTCCGACCAACTGCCACTGGGGTTCGGATAGGATCCCGTGAGCCCCAGCGCCGTTTTGATATTGGAACTCGTGAAGTCGAATTGTTCGCCGTTGCTGCCCGAGGACATGCTGGAGTTCGTTCCCGATTTGACCCAAACAGTGGTGATATCTTTGTTGGCGTTGCCCCCCGTTCCAGCGAATGTTCCCATCTTCGCGCTGAGGCTTGAAAAGTTCTGAGTCGATCCATTTGAGAATTGCAGCCGGACTTCCGTGAGGTTGATGGTCGATACGACGTCGACTGATGTGCGTTTGAAGGTCACGTCGATATGCGGGATGGTTCCCGAAGCCGCGACCCCCTTCAGCGTGGCATATTTCGGCGTGAACGTCAGATTGCCGTAGGTGGGCGAGCCCAGTTGAGTCCACATGGTTTGCAGGTTGGATTCGATATAGGTTCGGCCGAGCTTGCCAATCGCTCCCAAACTACTGTCGTCATTCATCGAAGCCGAAAAGTCGAGCACGACCATGATGTCACGTGGCTGGAAGGTGGCGATGGCCTCCGCTCCGACATTGGCCCTTCGCGTGCCGATGACCGGCGCGAAGAACAATGGCAAACGATTGTCGCCGCTGACGGTGTTACGCATCGCGCGCACCTTCACGACATTGTATGGAGTTTCCGCGTCGCCCCAACTGATCTTATAGGTCCGCGACGTGACGTTCCAATTCATCCGGCCAAATGTGATATCGCTGATCGGGTCAATACTGACCGATGTCTGGTTTCCGTTGTGATACAACGCGGCGGTCTGCTGGATCGCGGCGCGAGCGTTCGTGCGAACAGTCGCGGGATCGTCGGTGCCGCTGAGTTCCATCGCTCCTGCCAGCGCGCTCCCATCCGCGGCCGATTGCAATTGCGTCCTGGTCAATGGGATGTACCCAATGTCGACAGTGAAGGCCACAAACGCCAGCATCCCGATCAGCAACATGGCCGTAAGCACAATGATCGCGCCACGCCGGTCCTGAAGGAACCGTGGCATCCGAATTCGTCGAATCATGGCTTTCACTCCAACAATGTCTGATGCTTTCAAAGCATGGTCCACGTGACTGAACCGTCGGGGGAACCACCGATATATTGAGTCAAAACCTAGGTCATTCGCGGCGCGGGTCAAACCGGACACACGCGAAAGCCGATGGCGTGGTCGACAGGCGGCGGATCATTGAGCGTGCGGGGGTTGCAGCAGTAACCGCATGATGCAGGGCGACAACGCCAACGGGCTTGAAAGCGTTGCTCAAAAGCCACACGCTTTCACCAACCATTCTTGGATGTCAAATTCGAGATCTGAAATCTGACATTTGAAATCAAAAACCGGTTCTGAAAAGCCACCCGCCCGCACAAACGGCAGACTCAGTCCGCTCGCATCGGTTTCCGGATTCGCGACTCGCAGACATCGAACAGGCGGCTTGCCTGTGGAGTCCAAAGAAAAATTCAGGCAGGCGAGCCGCTTCATTGACGTTTTCGGTGGGCAGCTACACCAACTCGCGCATCGGTTCACGGTGTTCGATCAAATACTGCGGCCGGCCGGTTGGGTCGATCAACGTCGTCGTCCGCGGATCGATTCCCAGGTTTTGATAGATCGTCGCGATGATCTCTTGCATGTGGACGGGACGATCCTTCGCGAACTCGCCCAGTCGGTTTGTCGAACCGATAGCCTGTCCCGTTCGCATGCCACCTCCGGCGAGCAACGCGCAGCTCACTTGCGGCCAATGGTCGCGGCCCGCGCCCGGATTGATCCGCGGAGTACGGCCGAACTCGCCCCACACGACGACCGTGACGTCGTCCAACATGCCACGGTTTTCCAGGTCGCTGACCAGAGCGGTTACCGCCTGATCGAGCTTTCCGCCGTGATCGCGCACTAGCGCGAAGTTTTGACCGTGGCTGTCCCAGCGGCCGAACGTCAGCGTCACGGAGCGAACACCCGCCTCGACCAATCGCCGGGCAATCAACAAGTGGTCGTTGACCGTTGGTGCTCCATCGTACTGAAACTGATACGGCTTTCCGTCGCCGTATTTTTCTCGGACTTGCGGATCTTCCTTCGACAAATCCAAAGCCTCGGCCAGCCGGCTGGAAGTCAGCACGCCGAATGCCGCCTGCGTGAACGAATCCATGCCGCGCAACATGCCGCTCGCGTCCACTTCGCGTTTCAACTGATCCAATCCGCCGAGCAACGACTTGCGGTCTTGCAGCCGATCCAGCGTGACACCGTTCAGAGTCAAGTCCGCCATTCCCTGACCATCGGGCTTGAATGGCTGACACGCCGCGCCGAGGAAGCCGGGAGCGCCCGGTTCCGACCACGGCAAATGCGTCGTGCGCGCCGCCAAGGCCACGCTCGGCGGCAGTGACGGACTCACTGGGCCTCGTAGCTTGGAGACCACGGCTCCGATGCACGGCCGGCCTCCGATCGCCACGTCGTTGTTGCGAGCCCAGCCGCTCAAGCATTGATAGCCGTCGTGATTGTCCACGCACCCGACGACCGAGCGGATTGCCACAAACTTGTCCATCATCGCCGCGATGCGCGGAAAGCACTCGCCGATTTGAATGCCGGGGACTTTGGTGTCGATCGGGCTGAACTCACCCCGAATCTCCTTCGGGGCATCCGTCTTGATGTCCCACATGTCCTGATGTGGGGGTCCGCCACCCAAGAATACGTTGATGACCGCCTTGTGACGCGAAGCAGTTTCAGCTCCTTGAGCCTTTAGCAAATCAGCTAGCCCCAATCCGCCGACAGCACCCAAACTGAAGCCGCCGATCTTCAAAAAAGCTCGGCGGTCAACGCGATCGCAGTAACGCTGCTTGCGTCCGAAGATGGTGAGCATGGGCGAATCTTTCGGCGTTTTGGGTAGGATTTTCGCTGGCAGGACTATGAAACGTATCGGTCGCATCAGCGTCCGTCAATTCATGAAATCCGGGCAGAGGAGCCAGAGATTGCCACAAAGCAATCAATTACTTCACGGCCGCCGCTTGAGCGTTTGCTTCGGGAGGCTTGGGCGGATCGAACTGGCGAATGACTTGGGCGTTCGTTCCGTTCCAAACCCGGAGGACTCCGTCTTCACCGGCAGCAACGACGATTTGTTCGTCACGGCTGGCAGCCGCACAGTACATGAAGTCGGTGCCGCCCGCGAAGGCTCGCGGTTGGCTGCCATTCGCGGCGTTGTGATAACGAACGGTCTTGTCTCCGCCGCAGCTAATCACGTTTTCCGTAACGCCCAAGAAGCAGATCGAGGTGACTTGCTTCGTGTACCCGGGGATTGTGCGTGCTTGCTCTCCGGTTTCAATGTTCCAGATTTTGATCGCGTTGTCGGCGCCGGCACTGGCGATCAAACTGTTGTCGGCCTTGATCGAGACGCCCAAGACGTGATGCGTGTGACCTTCAAACGCCTTGATCAACTTGCCGGCGGCGATGTCCCACAACTTGACGAACTTGTCCGCCGCACCGGTGACGAGCAACTTGCCGTCGCGGCTGAACTCGATGCTCATGACCGTGTCGCTGTGAGCGTCTTTGAATTCCTTGGCCAAGGTTTGAGTAGCGACGTCCCAGATGAAAAGCTCACCGCTTCGAGAGGCTTCTCCGCCGCCGGTCGCCAGCCATTTTCCGTCGCGGCTGAACGCGAGGCTCAGAACGCGCGCGGCGAACGGCGACGCATTCAGATCGAGTGGCGATTCTTTCTTCGGGCCGAGTTGACCGATCAGCGTCCATATCGGGATCGAGTTCCACACCGTCACCGTTTGATCCGCCGAGCCGGAGACCACAACGCCGTTCGGGCCAGTCGCGATCGAGCCGACCGCCGCTTTGTGGCCTGAGTAAACCTCAATCGCTTTGCCGGTGGTGCTGTCCCAAACGTGGACGAGGTTGTCGTCGGCTGTCGAGAAGAGTCGCTTGCCATCGGCCGAAAACGCCACGCCGCGCACTGGCTTGAGTCCCACGGCATCGGCATCAGTCGCGACTTTGAGGTCGGCGTCCGCCTTTGTGACGTTGGCGGTCATTACATCTTGATTGGCCTTCGCGGCGGTCACTTGCTCGACCGACGATTTCTGAGCTTGCTCGGCCAGTTGGATCGCTCGCATGGAGGATGCGACGGCGTCCTGCCGCTTCTTCAGTTCCTCCATTTGCTTCGTGACTTCGGCAGCCGCATCCGCCGCGGCCTTCGCAAGGGCGGCGTCGTCTTTCTTTTCATCGGCCGCTTTCTTGGCGGCGTCCGACTTGGCGACTGCTTCTTTCACCTTCGGGTCTTGTTCGGCAACCGCTTTGTCGGCGGCGACCTTCGCTTCGTTCGCCTTCTTCAAGGCTTCGTCACGTTCCTTCTGATTCGTCTCCGCCGCCTTGAACGCGGCTTCGGCCAGAGCTTTGAATTGCTGAGCCACCTTCTGGTCTTCCGTTCGTTCGACAACAGCTCGATTCAACGTGAGATCGCCTTTGAGTTCCGCGACCTGTGCGCCAGTTTGATTGTTCCACAACTTGGCGATGTTGTTTGGACTGGCCGAAGCGACGAACAGGCCGTCCGCTCGGATTGCCACCGACGCGACGGGGCCACCGTGAGCGAACGCTCGCACTTGATTGCCGCTGGCCAGATCCCAAACGCGCGCCGTTTGGTCTTCGCTGCCGGAGAGGATTTGAGTTCCGCCGGGGACCAATGCGAGCGAATTGATCGGACCGCCATGTCCTTTGATTTCCTTTTCCGGCGCGAACGGAGTCGCCGCCGGAATCGGCCAAATACGAATGATGTTGTCCGCTTGACCCACGATGACCTTCGCACCATCCGCTGTGAAAACGACCGCTTTCGCTGGCGCGGGACTTTCGATTTTGTTCGCTTCAGTTCCGTCCGCCACGTTCCAAATACGGATCGTCTTGTCTTCGCTGGCCGAGGCGAGCTTCGTGCCATCCGCACTGAATGCGAGACTATGAATCGCCGCCGCATGTCCAGGCAGCACTTTGCCCGGCGCGCCGTCCGCGACGTTCCACAACTTGATCGCGTTGTCCGCTCCCGCAGTCGCGAGCAGTTGTCCGTTTGGACTGACCGTGACCGTCGAGACGACCGCACCAACGGCGATCTCACGCACCTTCGCACTGGCCGGCCGCTGCCACAACTTCACCGTGCGGTATCCGCCCGACGCAATCGTCAGTCCATCCGGGCTGAACGCCAGCGAGTGGACGAAGTCGCGATGCGCGGCTCCGGTCGGATACATCGGCTTGCCGTTGTGTTGGATGGCATTGAGATTCGGGTCGATGAGCCGGCCGAGTTCGTCACCGGCCTCGACGTCGAGAATGAGCACCTGATTCGCTCGTCCGGCCGCGACATAGCGGCCCCACGGAGCCATCGCGACCGAGTAAATCGCTTTCGCGGTTGCCGGCACCGGCTGCCAGGCGACTTCGCCGCGCATGCCACCCATGCCGCCCGATGCGCCCTCGATAATCCACTGCCGCAGCGTGCCGAGTTCTTTCGGCGTGAGCGCCTTCGCATCGACCTTGTTCGGCAGAGGCGGCATCGCTGGCCCCTTGGCGCGTGCGGCCACGAGATACAGCAGGCTTTGGTCCGGCTCCTTCGGCACGATGGCCATGCCGCGTTTGCCCCCCTTCAACATCGTGTCGAGCTTCTCCAGATTCAATTTACTCTCCGCCTGGCCCAGGTTGTGGCAGGCGATGCAGTTGTTTTCCAGAATTGGCAGGATGTCCTTGTCAAAATCGACCGGCCGGCCGAGGTTGACCGCTTCGGGAGTAATCGCCCCGGCGGCGGGCTTAGCGGCCTCTTGGGCGAAGCTCACTGACGCAGTCAGCGTCAACACGAAACTCAAAACGAGGTGATGCAGCTTGAAAGCGGACATATTGATTTCTCCACAAGGCGGGAACCGTCGGCGACGGTCATTCGATGGAATTACTTGGCTAGGAATTTTGCAACAGGAATTTCGCATCCCGGCATGGCCGCAGATCGCAGAATCCCATTGCTGTCGAGTACGCACGATTCGGCGTATTCTGTTCCATTGTGCATGAGCGTAGCTGAAATCATGAGTCAATTCCTTTGTTGTGCCGGAAGCGATCGACTCCAATCTGATCGTTAAAGATCGGGGTCCACAGAGAACACCGATTCAACGGAGATTTCAAACGGAGACAACACGATCGAGCGGACGATGTCGCCGACGTGATAAACACCGGTTTCGATGTACTCACCGTTTTGCAGGTTCAACAACGTGATCTCTTGGGTCTTGGGGTCAATGATCCAAAACTCGTCGATGCCGGCGGCAGCGTAGTCTTTGCGCTTGTGGATTTGGTCTCGTTGCCGGTTCTTCGTGCCGGGACTCAGCACTTCGACCACTAATGAAACGTTCTCCCAAAACTTCGAGGTCGTCGGGTCGGTCCGGTGTTTCGCCGGTCGAAACGCCAAATCGGGTTCTCGAAATTTTTGATCGGCGACTTTCACGGGGAGCGGGGACGCGAGCACCCGCCCCAGTTTGTTACTGAGGGCGAAATTGTGCAGTGCGAGGTGCAGATTGAAGACCGCGGTTTGATGAAGGTCGCCTGGCATCGGGAGCACCTCAAGGCGGCCGTGATCAAATTCCACCAAACGATCGCCCGGCAGATCGAGGTATTCCTCCTCGCTCCAAACTTTTGGCTTTCGGATTTTTGCTCGCGCTGTCGCTGTCGTCATTTCACGGCTCCTCGCTGTGGCGCAATGACGTATTGCACCGAGATGGCGAACGACGGCAACACATTCGACTTGGCCATGTCACCCAATTGGTAACGCCCTGATTCTTGATAGTCACCGTCCTTGAGATTCAGCACGGTGATATCATTGGCATCCAAATCGATGATCCAGTATTCCAAAATGCCGGCCTCAGCGTACTCCCGGCGCTTTGTGATCAAGTCGCGTTTGCGGTTCGTGGCCCCATCGCTCAGAACCTCAACGACAAGCTCAACTCGGTCGTTGTCAAAATGAGATGTTTTCCGTTCGTCGAGGTTCGGTCCCCCTGAACGGCGATAGATCAAATCCGGTTCGCGGTACTTTCGCGGGCCAACTTTGACGGGAAACGGCGCGTCCACGACAACACCTAGGTTGCGCGGTTCGACGAAGTCCTCTAGCGCGCGTTGAAGACGACGCGCGGCCTTTTGGTGCAACAACGAGGGCATCGGAAGTACCTCGATCCTCCCTTGGTCGAATTCCACCATTTGGCCGCCGGGAAGAGCCAAATATTCTTCCTCCGTCCAGAACGCCTTCTTTGGACTTATTGTTGCGACAGTGCTCATGGTTCAACTCCGATTGAAGTCCAAGTCCTCATCCGTTTCCGCGACTCACTTCGCAACGTTGATCGCCACCGCTCCGTCCGAGGCGGCGACCGCTCCGTCGAAGTCGGCGGAGGCTCGGATGACGGCGTTGGCGATGGCGCCTTCGGTGGCGTCGGCGGTGGCGGTGATCATGAGTGTGCCTTCCGCTTTGTCGGCGGGAATGACGATTTTGTCAGCGGCGAGGCCCGTCGTGCCGGGAGGCGGAACAAGTTCGAGATTCACGGGGCCGGCGAAGCCGTTGACGCGCTGGATCGTGACTTTGACTTCGACTTTGTCGCCGCGTTTGATGGCTCCGCCATTGGCCGGAGCGGTCGTGACGTTGACGGCGTTGGGCTTCACGCTGATGACGATCGGTGTGCTCGGCGAGAAGACGGCAACCGCGTTGGCCTTCGTCGCGGTGTTGGTGTCGTTCAACACTTTTTCTTTCGCGGCCTTGTCGGCCAGGGCGGCTTTGTTCTTGTCGTCGGCGGCTTTGGCGTCGGCTTCGGCTTTCGTTTTGGCAGCGACCACCACTTTGTTCGCCGCATCCGCATCGGCCAGAGCCTTGTCAGCGACAATCAGCGCGTCCGCGGCTTTCTTAGCTTCTTCTTGAGCGGCGGTCAGGATCTTGGCAGCGGCTTCTTTGTCGGCATCCGTTGTGGCTTTGTCTTTGGCCTCGGTCGCTTTCTTCACCACTTCGGTGGTCTCCGCCACTTTCTTGGCGGCGGCTTCTTTGTCGGTCGTCGCTTTCTTGAAGGCGGCGTCAGCGTCGGTAGCCGTCTTGGTGGCGGCGTCTTTATCGGCGTTGGCTTTGGTCAACGCTTCCGTCGCTTGCGTGGCGGCGACGACCGATTGATCGAGTGCGGCCTTGGCCTTGTCGGCGAGTTCCGGCCGACGGCGGTATTGCACACTGGCCGTGGCCTTCATGTACATCGTGTAGGTTCCGACCGGGACGTTATTCGGCAAGAAGATGCGATACAAACCGTCGGCCGCGCCTTTATTGATCGGCTTGTTTTCGACCTGAGCGTTCTGCGGCGTGCCGACAAACGTCAGCGTGACGTTCTCGTCGAAGCCGTTTCGTTTCAGCAATTTGACCGGGACGAGAATCTGCCGATTGTGATTGGCCTCGACCTTGAAGACGTCGGTGCTGACTTGGAAGGGATATGTCTCTGGCGTGATCCCCAGACAGAAGTCGCGGGAGAGCCGCGTCACCGGGCCGATGGCCGCTGTGCCGTCCCACACGGTGGTGGCCGCGCGGGCGATATGTGCGACATCGCGAGCCGCCGCCTGTTGAGCCGCGACCGCAGCCGTCACGGCCGTGTTGGCATCGGCGATGCGTTTCTCGGCCGCGACTTGAGCGTCCTGAGCGGCCTTCAGTTTCGCGGCCGATTGATCATGTTCGGTGACCGCCTTGGTCTTGGCTTGTTCGGAGACCTTTAAAACATTCGCAGTGTCGGTGGCCGTTTTGTCCGCGACCGTCTTTTCTTGGACAGCGATCTTCGCGGCGGCGTCGGCATCGGCAACCGCTTTCTCCGCGGCAGCGACTGCATTTTTCAAGTCTTGGTTGTCTTTGTTCTTGTCGAGTTCCACTTTCGCAGCCGCCAGTTTTTCCGTCGCGGCTTTGTGAGCGGCTGCGGTGTCCGTGGCCTTCTTGTCTGCGACGACTTTGGCGTCAGCGGCCTTCTTGGCGACTTCGGCATCGGCGTTGAATTTGGTCTCGGCCGCTTGGCGCGTGGCGAGGAATTTCTTTTCGTCGTCGGCCGCTTTCGCGAGGTCTTGCTGAGCTTTCGGCAGGGCATCGACCGCCGGCTTCACAGCGGCCTTGGCATCGGTGACTCCCTTCACTTTGGCGTTGTCTTCGATGCGGGCCTTGGCGATGAGTTTCACAAACGCGAATCCTTCCGCAGCCTCTTCGGCACAGGCAAAGATCAGGTTCGCCGAGTTTTGTCCGGGACCGATGCTGGCTCCCTTGCAGGTGATGCCGGCGGGAAGTCCTTCGGCCGAGACGTCGATCGTGCCGTTGAAGCCGTCGCGGCGAAAGGCGATCGCTCGCGCCGAGAAATTCTCTCCCTTGCGGAGTCCGGCGGGATACGGGTTCGAGGCGACGTTGTTGTCGGCCAGCGGAGCTTCGGGCAGCACGACGACGCGGAAGTCGGGCGACTCTTTGCGGATCGCCAGCCGATAGACCATGCGGGCGTCGCCTCGCGATTCGTAAAATCGGTCGCGGATCGACAGGCGATACGTGCCGTCCGCCGGCACGATGAAGGGAAACGCGGGGTCATCGTTGAGCGTTTCAAACACATTCGGCACGAGGTTCACGCCAGTGTCGTCTTGAGCGATGATTCGCTGAGCGGTCTCGACT
>JAYVSP010000641.1:0-26366 GCA_043775215.1 Planctomyces sp.
CCAAGCCCCACTGCTTGAGGTTGTTCTTGCACTGCATGCGTCGCGCCGCATGGATTCGCGGCTGCAACGCCCAAATGCCCAGCCCAAAAACGAACAGGAGCAGCAAGCCTCCGATAACAATCACATCCAGCCAGCTCGCTCCGGCGCGACGATGCCAACGCGCATGAACTTTGTAGCGGCGCATAATTTAATCTTTCTGAAATCAACAATCCTTGTTCATCAATCGTTATTCCAACCTCTCATTTCAAAATGCCGAATAACGATTGATGAACAAGGATTGTTGATTGTTGAAGTAAATTCAGTCAGCCATCGATTCGAGCACACGGGCATAGGCGCCGAAGGTGCCGCCGTCGAACAACACGAAACGCACGAGTTCCGGCTGCTTCTCGTTCAGCAAGAACTCGCGCGTCACGGACAGAGACGCTTCGGCGGCGAGGTCGATCGGATAGCCGTAGACTCCGGTGCTGATCGCCGGAAAGGCGAGGCTGCGGCACGAATGTTCGACCGCCAGTTCCAGACAGCGGCGATAGGCGGACTTCAACATGTCCGCTTCACCATTGATGCCGCCGCGCCAGATCGGGCCGACGGCGTGAAAGACGAACTTCGCCGTCAGTCGCCCGCCCGACGTGGCCACGGCCGAACCAGTCGGACAGCCGTCGGGATATTTTGTTCGCGTCTCATCCATCAACGTCGGCCCCGCCGCGTGATGGATCGCTCCATCAACACCGCCACCGCCCGCCAATCGCGAGTTGGCCGCGTTAACGATCGCATCGACGTCTTGCTGACTGATGTTCCCTTGGACGAGTTCCAACCGGCAAGAACCAAATTGAACCAGCATGACGTATGTCCTTTCCGAGATTAGTGGGTCAAGGAGAGGCGGCCCTCTCCCTCCCCGTTGTCGCGAAGGGGTCAATTCCCCCTATTTACCACGGTGCGTCTTTCTCGCATGGGCGACCCCAAGGAGGTTGCCTCGTGAGAGGGACGGCCACGTTCACTGACTGAGTTTGGGTACGAAGTCGCTTAACCAGAGCAGTCCCAACGACGTCACCAAATTGATGTGTGGTCTCGTCTTGCCGCTAAGTTCAGTCTCGACATAGATTCCTCGTCCTTCCGGTTGACGGTGGAGTTGTGCCGGAAGGCATCGGCAGCTCATGGAATCGAGCCGAGTTGTACACAAGGAAGTGAGTCCGTTCATGCTTGGCGAGCCTGCCAACTGCGAATCGCTGTCGTTCAGCGGCCTGCTAAGGTCGTTCACGCGCGTGATCTCAGTGCGGCCAGTACTGTCGTTGTTGGTGTTGCTCACCGTTTGCTGCGCCAGCGTTGTTTACACCGCGCGGCATCTGGAATTTAAGAATGACCGCGCAGACCTCATTGATCCGAACACGGACTTTCAGAAACGCTGGTTGAACTATACGCAAAATTTTGGCGAGGCGTCCGATATCGTCGTCGTTGTCGAAGCGGACTCGCCACATGCCATCCAAGAAGTGCTGGAAGTTCTGGGCCAGCGACTGAGAAACGATCCCGATCACTTCCGGTGTCGCTCGCCGACTCGCCGGAACAGGCTCGCAAGCTGAAGGCCGAATTCGAGAAGTTGCCCACGGTGCGCAAGGTGGAAGCGCTGGCGTCGCATCTGCCGCCGTCTTCGCCGGAGAATACGAAGCTGCTCATTCAGGCAGTGGCGTCCGAGGTCTCGCGCCTCGCGCCGCTGAATTTCCAACCGCGCATCGTCAGTCCAGTAAAAACTGGCCGACTCCTGGAACAGTTCCAGCAGGCGTTGTCGCAATCGGAGGAACCTTGGGCGAAACAGGCGGCAATCGCCTTGGACAAATTTCTTGATCAGTTTGCGACGCTGCCGATTGAACAACAAATGACGTTCTTGAATGAATTCCAAGCGCGGATGAATTATGCCTTGCACGCTCAATTGCAGGCACTGGCCGACTCTTCGGACCCTCAGCCGATCACACTCGCCGATTTTCCATCCGAATTGGTCTCACGGTATGTCAGTACGCAAGGCAAGTGGCTGATTCAAGTGTTTCCAAAGGACCAGATTTGGAACATTGAACCGCTACGGCAGTTTGTTGAAGACGTCCGCTCCATCGATCCCGAGGTCACCGGCACGCCGCTGCAAAACTTCGAAGCCTCACGGCAGATTCAGCAAAGCTATCAGCAAGCCGCGGCGTATTCCCTCTTCGCGATTTGTCTGACGCTGCTCATCGACTTCTTGGGCGGTCAGCAAGCGATCCGAGTCTTGGCTTTCCCAACCCTGATCATCGCCGTCGTGTGGGCCGCGTGTCGCATTTGGCGAATCGACGTCAGTTGGGAGTTGCTCGGCGGAATACACTTGGCGATGGTGGTGACGATTACCTTATTGCTGGACGCATCCGTCATCTTTCACAGTCTGCTCGCGTTGTTCCCCTCGTTGGGAGGAGCGGCGATCATGTTCGGGCTGATGCGGTTGATGCACGTGGACCTGAACCCAGCAAACCTCATTGTGCTGCCGCTGCTGCTGGGGCTGGGAATGGACGGAGGAGTCCACGTCGTCCACGACTACCGATTGCAAACGAAACGCCGCTATCGCATTTCGCCGAGCATCATCAATTCGCTGTTCCTCACCTCGACCACCACAATGGTGGGTTTCGGCAGCATGTTGTTGGCCGCTCATCGTGGACTGTACACGTTTGGCTTGGTGCTAACGATCGGCGTCGCGAGTTCAGTCTTCGTCGCGTTGGTTCCATTGCCAGCCATTCTCACGCTGTTGAATCGCCACACCGCCTCGACATGCCGCTCGCGTGGCCCCCATTGGTTGCACGACGCTCTTTGCGACCATCCCACCAGCCGACAAGCAATGGCAGGAAAACCAAATTGCTGATCAATCCTCCCAGCATCGCCAGGCTTACGAGTAAGCCAAAGTAGATCAGCGGGACAAAGTTCGAGAGCGCCAAAACGCTAAATCCCACCATCAAAGCGATATTGGAATAGACCAACGCTCGGCCGATGCCGCGATGAGTATCATGCAGCGCTTCATAGACGTTCATGCCGCGAGTCCGGGCACTGCGATAGCCGTCGAGGTAGATGATGCTGGAATCCACAGTCAGGCCCATCGACACGCACGCAATCATCGCCGTGGCGATGTTGACCGGCAGACCAATCCAACCCATGAACCCGATCACCAGAAAATTTGGAAACATATTCGGGATTAACGACATCAAGCCGATCGGCAAACTACGGAACGCGAACCACATCATCCCCGTGATTCCCACCGTTGACAGACAAAATGTCGTCCATTGGTCAGCCATGAGGCTTTCGACCAAGAACGCCAACAAGACGAAAAGCCCAGTGGAGTTTGCGGACGAGTCAATCGGTGCTGGAATACCGACCTGCGTCATCCGCGCTTCGCCGAATGTCTCGCGGGCAAGATGTTCAACATCGCTGATCACCTTCAGCTTTGAGTCCGACGGCTGCCGCTCATAGGCCCTCAACACGAGGCGCATCCGCCGGGAACTGGGATTGTACAAACTGCCAACAAAGTCCCGTTGTAGTCTGTCGAGCCAATCGAGTCGCGTTTCCAGTGAAATCCGTTTGAACAGAACTTGCTCCGGGATCAGGTCCAGTCCGTCAGTGAATGCGACGACCTTCGAGAGTCGCCCAGCGGTGACAAGTTGATTGTTCTCCGTTGAAACACCGAACTCCGTGCGAAGCCGCTCTGCAAACCCACGTACGCGACCGAGGAATTCTGAGTCGAGTTTTTCCGGCGCGGCAAAGTTCACTTCCCACGAGCCTGCGCCTCCCAAATGGCTTTCAACAAACTCCAGCGATTGGACGATCGGACTGTGCTTGCGGAAATTCTTGCTGAAGTCGGTTTCGACACGCAGCCATGTGAAACCCGCCGCCGCAAACGTCACCAGCGCGAGTGAGGCAACAACCACTTGTCTGGGATGATGCTCAACCCACACAGTGATCTTTCCGAGCGCTGCCGCGACGGTTCGATCCGCCGTGGAGGGTGGTGGTTCGGCGTCCATACGCCCCAGTAACACACATCCCGGTAACAGCACTGTGATCGCCGCAAGCACCATCATCGAGCCAATGGCCATTATCAGGCCAAAGCTGGCCACGGGATTGATAGGACTGGTCACAAGAACGCCAAAACCAAAGGAAGTGGTCACGACGGTCCACCACACCGGACTGGCAAGCTCCACGATCGATTGCCGAAGAGCCTCGGCCGGTGCCGCTTCGCGATGCTTTTCACGAAAGTAAAGCGACACGTGCATTCCCGTTTGCACGCTGATGATCGTCATCAGGGAATTGAGCATGGAACTGACCATGCTGAGCCGCAAACCACTCAGCACCAGCAACGCTTCCGTCCAAATGAGGCTCACGGCAACCACGAGCAACGGCAGGACGACCCATCGCAGACTTTGCAACAAAACCAACAGTGTCAGCCCCAGCAACGCCAAAGACACAACGAATAATTTACGGCCATCCTCTTCCACGTATCGGAACATGTCGTGAATCTGAGCCGGCTCGCCAACAACCATCGCGGGAGGATCGTGCTCGGCGGCCAGTTTTCGTACGCGAGCAATCGTCTCACCGCGGCGTACCGGCGATTCTTTCTCAGGCAACAACCGCAACAGGACCGCTGTTGTGTCGTCGTCAAATCCCAACAAGGTGCCGCGAACGAATTCGCGAATTCGCTCGCGACCAAAGGGAACCCTCAATGCCGTGGCGAGATGCTGTGTGCTCTCTGGTATGACACCAGGCACCTGATTGAGCTGTCTTGCAAATTCTTCGATCCGTTCGCTGGCCGCTGTCGTCAATCCATGACTGTCTGGTTCAAAAAGCTCCTGCTCCGGGTATGCGATCATCAAGAACTCATCGCCGCCAAACAGCCGCCGGCTGGCCAAGAAATCTCGCAAGTGCGGGTCTTCCTCCGCGTACAACGATTCGATCGACTGATCAAAGGTCAGTTGCCGAGAGATTGGCCAAGCGGCGGCCGTCACCAACAGGGCGACAATCAACAACGTCACGCGCCAACGAATCAGCACATCAACGGTTCGCATCAGCAGAGGAGAACGTCGTTCGGCCGCCATTCGCGCAGAATAGTCGAGGCGGTGTCCCGCACGCCAATATACCTCGCGCGGCCTTGAGTGAGACGTTTGTCCGAGCCGCGCCCGTCAGGAAGCGGGCGCAATTCCCGCTTCCTGACGGGCGCGGCTCCATCGTCAAACGTCTCATTTCCGACCGCGCGAGGTATAATCCAGATCAAACTGACGGAGCAGCTTCGTGATATTCAATTCGACGCGGTTCTCATTCCGGCTGAAGGTCAGAATCTCATAGCCATCGACGTTGAGGATTCTTTGCATCTTCGCAATCAGGCCGTCCAGTCCAGCGACTCGCACATCAGCCGCCTTGGAAAAAGCAATCGGAGTCATGATTCCGCCTTGCGATTCAAGAGCGACAAGGCATCGTCGCACGACATCATCTTCAGGTGCGTGACGCCGCACGAATTCTTTCTGGACTCTGTACGCCTGCGAAGAAAGCAACCGTTCGATCCACAGGCTGCTCTTGGGCTTTTCAGCCACCTTCTTTGGCTCCTGCGTCTTCGGCTTTTCTTCCGACAGGTTATCAAAGAGGCCTCGTGTGAGACGTTTTCCCGAGCCGCGCCCGTTAGGAAGCGGACTCAATTCCCGCGGACTCAATTCCCGCTTCCTGACGGGCGCGGCTCCGTTGGCGAATGCGGCGACCGGAGCCGGCGACCACCAGTCCGGTTTCGCGTAGGTGCAGGGAAACAAGCCTGAGTAAGCACTGCTCTTGTCAGTCAAAATCACCAGCGGACAAATCATTTCCTGCGGTGTGGCACCGCCGTGGTATCCGTGCTGCTGACGCTTGTAACGAATCTTTTCCGACCACGGGACGACTACCTTGCCGTTGCTTTCTGATGGCAACACACGTTCGCCGGAAACAACGATCTCGCCGTCGACACACTTGCCGTCATGCGGACGCCAGCGGCTTCCTTCGCTCGATTGTTCCTGCTCGTTGTCGGCGCGATGCCACACATGCCCATGATCGCTCGCCAAGACCACCACCCGCCCGGAATCTCGCGCCAGTCGGAGTAAGGCACCCAGCGGAATAATTCGATTGATGGTCCAGTCGTCACGAATCTGCTGGGCAGTGGCCAGCCGGTCGTCAATCGCGTTGATCACCACGCCGACAATTCTCTGCGTCGTTGAAAGGATGATCCCACTCAATTCATCCGACACGCCGCCACGACTCCCTTGCGTGATGTCTTTCTTGTGCAACAAGACTGGAGGACTACGACGATCCGAACATCGGACGAGTATCGGGTGTTCCACAAAGCATCGCCGTTCGCTTGTCGCGTCGCCAATCTGCAATTTGCCTGAGAGCAGGCTTGTTCGGGAGTATTTCGTTTCACTCGGAACCGTGGCTATGACTGGTGGTGGTGCGTTTGCTCCTTCTTCGAGCATGGCCTCAAACCAGTGATCCTGTCGAATGTCTTCGAGCAGTTCGTGGCAGACTGCCCAACTCATGCCGTCCAGTACGATGAGCAACACTCGGTTGTCCGATTCCACGACTTTGGCGACGACCTTTTCAAGCACATTCTCGACGCCGATGATCTTGGCGTTCGTCGAACCCGATGAGCACCAATCGGCCAGTCCGATGGCAAAGTCCTTGCTGAACTGGCTGTGACGTTCGGCGACTGCGGTATCGAGTAATTGGTACGCTGCCGACAACTGCGGCACATCTTCACCCCGGACGATCGATTCTCTGGCCCAATCCACGAAAGCAAGTTCCTTCGCATACGCCGCCGCCATGTCGGAAAATGTTGGCGACGAAGGATGCGGTTGCTTCAACCAACGAACCAAACGAACCGCCATTTTGGTTCGCGAAATCTGCTCGGCGTAGCGAGCTTGCTTGGCCAGACGGTGAGTTGCGAGTTGTTCCTGAAGCTGTTCGCACTTCCGAATCGCATCGTCGGTGAGTTGGGTCACGGTGGCCTTGATTTGTTCACCGAAGCGAGCAAGCCGTTGCTCATAGCTTTCGAGAGTCAGGTCACTACGAAACGCAAATTGGTCGCAGCGAAATTGCTTCAGGAGTTCGTCGGCTCGTTGCAAATGTGCCTGAGCGACTCTGGGATCGTCCGTGCGTCGATCTAAGTCAACAATGACTTCCGATGCGAGGTTCCCCAACGTGCGACCAATCGTTTTCGAGATCGGTTTGTTTCGATGGTATTGCTCCAAGCGAGCGGCCGCAGCATCAAGAACCTCGTCCGTGCCCTTGCCGAAGATCACTTGGCACGCCACTGCCAAGGCCAGTGCGTCTGCGCCGGCTTCGCTGTCAATGAAGTGGAGAATCGTGTTTGCCGTGTCGCCCAAATTGGCGAACAACCGGTTCCGCAAGCTGCTCTGAAGTTCCTCAGTGGCTTCGAGAAAACGTTTCTGGCCATTCGGCGTCGTCGCCCACAACAGCAGAGCGATCAGGTCTGGCTCCCGATCTCCCATATCAAAAACGTGTCGGCACACGGCTCGCCAGGCGGTCCCCGCATCCAACACACCAGCGGAAACCGGGGGATAACCGTCACGAGGCGAATACTCCAACAATGCGTGCGCGATGCCGGGTTCACAGATCGAACGATCCAGCTCTTTGGCCTTGAATAGGCCGCAAAGACTGGCAACGTGGTCGATTGGAAACAGGCGGCTACGGGCCATCCGAGCGACAACATCGTGTCCCAGATCGCCCTGTTGCAACTTCGTCAGCAGAATGATCCGATCGTCCTTCGCTTCGGCTTCGAGCAGCGCCTCGCGGATTTGAACGACGGTATCGGCTCGCAGTACGTGCGCTTTTCCAAATTCGCACTCGACCTCAGCAGGCCCTTTCCAATTCGGAGAAACGTGGAGACCGAAAGCGACCGCCTTGGGGTCGCTCTGCCACTTCTCTTCGACGATGGATCGCAGCAGGTGAGCGGTCAGCACACCGAGAGTCTGTGAATCTTTCGAGCCGCGACCGTGAGGGAGTGGAGATTCGCAAGGACTTACGACCGCTCCCTGACGGTCGCGGCTCATTTCTTCACGGACGCCGAGAGTCATTTCGATTCCTCCTCGATGGTCCAATGGAGCGAAACCCGATACGTCGGGTTCGACTTCAGCTTGCCGAGCAGTTCGTCTGTCGTGGCGGTCAAGTCCTGACTCGTCAGACGTGCTTTTGTCCCCGTGGCGATTCGCGTCCAGCCGGGTTTCGGTTCCGGCTCAGGTTCCGGCTGTGGCTCTGGTTCTGGTTGCGGGGTGGCCGGCTTGGGGGGCTTGAGCAACTGGATCGCTCGCCCTTCGGCTTCCAGCAGCTTGTCAGCAAGGCCGCCGGCCAAGGCGAATTCGTCCATCTTTAACCACGAGCGGAGGTCATCCAGTAACAACGTGGCATCGGTCTTCCGTTTGTCGCTGATCTGGGCCACTGCCTCAAACAGTTCCCAGCGGTTTGGTGCTCGCAGGCTGGCGAGAACCTTGTCTGCTGACTTGATGCTGCGAGCCATTGCCTTGCCGCTCGTTTCCAGCGTGGCCGTGGCGATGGCAGCGACGAGCGGGGTTGGTTCCAGTCCGTCACACGCGGCAAAAAAGGCGCGGGCGGCTTTGGCGGTTCGCATTCGATCACACTTGAGGACGTCTGCCTCACTGACACCGAGCTTCGTCAGCACGAGAGCCAGGCGATCCGGCAGTGTGTCGCAGTTGAATTTGTATTTGGGAATGTAGCCTTTCTCGTCGTCCTTCAGATTGACGCCATCTTTGGTGAATTTCTCTGCGAGGCCGGTGAGGTTCGACGCATTCAACAGCCGAGAAATGTCGTCGCCAAAGATTTCCGCCACTCGCTTGCGAGTCTCTTGCCAGTCGGCTTCGCTGGGAAGGACTTCCTCGCGAAGCTCCAACTCGCCCGGCATGTCGTCCAGCTTGGGAATGTAGCTTCCTCCAAAATGGACGAACGAGCGATTGGTTTGTTCGGCATAGACGATGATCAGCAGGTTTTGAATTTCCTTGGGCAGTCCCCGTTGTTCGGGCGGCGGATCGATCCATTGCCGCATGTCGCTGACATCCGGGTTTTGCTTTTCCGAAGCCGCCAGCGACTTGTTGAACAGATTCTTCCAATAGTTCTCCAGAACAAAGTGCGTTTCGCCCATCGCGCCGAGTTCGAGCGGGTCGCAGATATTCTTCAGTGCCTTTCGCAGCTTGCCGTCTTCAATGAAGAGTCGGCCGTCTTGTGTGTGGGCCGCCTCTTGGCACGCTGCCAACACATCCTTCAAGTCTTTACCGACTTTGATGTCCTGACCGAACGTTGGATGTTTGGGGTACTGATGCTTGAGCGCCTGATCGAGCAAATGCAGCATCGCCTCGCCCAAAGTCGATCCGACGGGGCGTTGCAGAACCAGCGATGGATACAGCGAGATGAACTGCGAGTCGGTGATGTCGTAGGAAGTATCCAGCGAACCGGGATGTGCTTCCTTGCGAATTCCATAGGCCGCTTCCACCGTGGCTTGCAGCTTGGAACTCAACGCACTTTGCCGACTCTGCAAAATGGTGCGTGCGGTTTCTCGGTCTTGCATCGACAGATTGGAGGCGTGTTGATCGAGGTTATTACCCCGCAGCAGATGATCGGTGATGACCAACTGCCCCAACTCGCCCTGCGTCTTGGAAGAGAAGAACGCCGGAAGCCAGATCAAGGTCTTGGGCGTTTCGTTCTTCTCTTTGAACTTATTCACTCGGTCGATGTCTTCAATCGGCGATTTCCCATCCGGGTCAAACGGGACATCAATGACCAGCTTCCAATCGTCGCCACTGGATCGCAAAGACTCATCTGTGGTGCGACGAACGTTGTCGAACAGCACGTTGCAGAACCGCTTGGTTCCCCGCCAGTCGAATTGGTGGGAGAAGAACATGGTGTCCTGCTCTTGAATCTCGAATGACGCCAGCAGCATCCGCTTGATCTTCAGTTGCCGTTCGCCCGAACGATCATAGGCGCGGGCGGATTGAATGATCTGGTCCGTATCAACACCCACAAGCTGCAACGAAATCGTGGGGTTCGTCGCATCGCCGGACAGTCGAATCTCTCCGTGCAGGCCCGACCAGTCGGTGAACTTGTTCTTGACGGTCTGATACTCACGCCCCGAGAACCGTGACTTGACCGAACCGTGATTCAATGCGGCCAGACGATCGCAGGTCATCACCTTCAGCGTCTCTTCCCCTTCGACCAATGCCGCCAGCAGCAGGCTCTTAATCAGGCGGTCATCGTTCTCAAAAGCCCGCAGCTTTTTGGCGACGTCCTCATCGGTGTCCGCTCGCTTCCGATCCACTTCCAAGTCCACCGAGTGCTGTTCCTCCAGCATCGGCAGCAGCTTGCCCTTGTAAAGATTCTTGGCGTTGTTGAAGCGAATTCTCAGGACATCGTTGAACGTGTCATCGCCATCGGCCACCACGTCCCACAGATCACCCAGCGGGATGATGTCACCGACCATCAGGGTGTTGCGCCGCTTGACCAGCAGTTCGAGCATGATCTTCAAAGCGGTGCGTTCCCGTTGCAACGCGCTGGAAATGGCCACGAGTGCTTTGATCAACGCCGGGCTGAAGGGATAGACCTGTTGGAACAAGGCGCGATCGCCGTCACGAGCCAGCAGCACCTGCATGACTTCCGGTTGCAGCTTCGATGCCTGCTCAAAAGCGTCCTTCAGTTCTTCGCGACAGGCATCATTCTTGGTTTTCAGCACGCGCTTCTGAGCGATGAGCGGTAAGTTGCGATCTTCCAGCGGGATCCTGTCAAACCGTTCTTCCATATGGGATAGGATTTCCGACAGGTTGACTTGTTCGATACCGCTGATCCGATCGCCGATCAGCTCGCGCAAGTCTCGTTGACGAGCCACAAAGCTGACGATGGGAATGGGACAAGCGGACTTCTTCGAGTCCACCAGCCGCACCAGTTTGTTCGCTTCTTTCTGGACGAAGTCGAGATTCCCGCTGTTGGTGGACAGCCACAGGATCAACTCGTCGAGAAACAGGATCAGTGCGTCATAGCCGAGGCTTTGAGCATGACTGCTCAGGATTCCCATGCCCGTTTCAAGGTCCACGTAGGCTTCGTCTTTTCCGTGAGCGATCCCCTTGAAGGCCGGAAAGATGTTCTTGACCAGATCCCCGACCAGCAGCGTGCGTTCGTTGCTGCCGGGAGCGGCGTCGAGGGCTTCCTCGAAACTCTCGGCATCCCAGCCGCTGGCCGAGACCTTGGCGTGCTTCATCTTGCCGAAGCGGCGGGGACCGTTGTCTGGACCATGTTCGGTCTTGCCCTTGTTGAGCTTGGCAAAGAACTTTTCGTCTCCCAAATCCTGTCGGTACTGTTTGGCATTCTCGAAAATCTCTTCTGCCAGATAGACGCCGGGGAGCGGAGCTTCGGGATGATGTTCCGAGACGAACTTCACGTAACCGCCCAGGATGGCGGTTTCCATGTCCTTGGCGTTGGTCATGTTGTAGGGCACAAGCATGAACCGCTTGTTCTCGACCCACTCGTGATCGGCGCAGACCTGCGTCAATTCCTTGACCTTGCGCACGTCGGCATTGTGTTGCAGCAGCAGGTGCAGCACGGCCATGAAGTGCGACTTACCGGCACCGAAGCTGCCGTGCAAATACGCCGCCTTGTTGCTCCCCGCGTTGACCGCCGTCTTGATCATCTTCAGGGCGTTGTCAAAGCACTCGACAAGCTGCGGAGTGACGACGTACTGCTCCAACGTCTTTTCTGGTTCCGAGACCCCGGTCGAGAGATTGAGAACGAAGTCCCCTTTGCGGACCCGTTCGGGCAGGATGAGCAAATCGGAGATGAGTTTTTCGGACATCGTCAGTTCCTGGATTGGCTACGCTGGCCAGAGTCGGCGGACAGTGTTTCTCTGACTAATTCTCAACCTAATTCTTGCGAACTTCACCGACTTTATGTTGATGCAAGTCATTGAAAAATTGGCCGTTGCGACAGTGTTCTAACTTTTCTCAGCATAAAATCACGTCGAATTCGCCGCTTCCCACAACCCGTTAGTTTGATGCCACGTCGCCCAAACGGCTCTCTGTTTTTGCTCGCTGAGTCAAATTGGAGTCAAATATGAAGCCCGATCGACGATGGATCGCAACTTCATTCTTTCTATTCTGTTACAGCATTTCGACTGTCAACCGATTTCTCAAAAGACTCGCTCCAGTCAAATTGGCGTCAAATATGATCGTCAGGCCACAATTGGCAAGTAGCTCGTCGTTGGCGAGGTTAGTGCCGAGCGTTTCTCAAGGTAAAAAAGCCTCGAATGCCGGCGAATTCGCGGCGATTTTATCTATACCGAAGTCATGGCTGCAAAGCAGGTTGCGGAGCAATGGTGCGTCCCGATCAAGATAAATCACGCCTCACTCTGGGGTGACTGGCTGCCGTTAGCTAGATGCCACTTGCTCCACCGACTCGCACCCACTCGGTCGAGGACTCTGTCCTTCCGCATCTCTTGCAGAAGATTGTGAACGAAATTCTGCTTTTGGACTTCATCAAGGGCGTCCGAGAGTTTGTCGAGAAGCAGTTTGTCGATGTCTTCCCGCTTCGCTTCGCCGAACTGTTCCAGGTAGGCGACGATCATCTTCTTGTAGTGATCCTTGTCGAAGGCCCGCTTCTTGATGTAGTCGGCCTTCGTCTCCGTCACGACGGCGACCTCTGCCGACACGAACAAGTTCGGGCGTCGGCCTTCGACCAACGTCTTTCCCTTGAGTGATTTGAATTCTTCGTCGCTGATTGGCTTGCCCTTTTGGACCTTGTCCAGAGCGATGACATCCCAGAGATCCAGGTCGGCTCTGGCCATCAACATGCGCGTGTACTTCTCGTCGAGAACTTTACCGATGATCCGCACCTGGACCTCTTGCGGGTTTGTCAGGTCGTAGTCCGGCATTGGGAAGGAACGCTTTTTTTGAACTTGATAAATGCGTTTGATCCCACTGCCGATGGTGTCAATCATTTGCAGGCCGACCATCGCCTGAGCCAGGAACGCATTCCGGTAAACACTGAAGGGCGCGTCCCGGCGGATCACAGCCTGCACGTCACCGGGAAGAAACTTCCCCATGTTCGCGACCACCAAGCGATCCTCGAACTCGACCACATTGATCCGTCCGCTGCACGGGTAGTCTTGATGGGCGATGGCATTGTGCAGCACTTCACGCAGCACCCAGGCATCGTACTGCAATAGCTCGACGGGAAAGAGCGTGCCCCACGGCAGAATGCGGCAGGTCAGATTGCGGACGTTGGCCAGCAACGCATCCACCGCCAGCAGAAACGGCGGTGGATAATGCTTGTAATCTCGTTCCATGCCATCGTTGTCTTTCAAGATCCACGTCAATTGCGGATGCGCCGGGGCCAGATGATGCGCCGATTCCGGCTTGCCCAGAAGTAGGAGCGCCGTTCGGGTGATCTTGCCGTTGATGCAGACCTTGGCCTTGTTCAGAAACGTCAGGTCGTCCCACTGATCCACTTCGTTCGCCAGAGCCGGATGCTTCTGCTTGTATTCTTGACGGGCGAAGGCGATGGCCTTGTTGTCGAGGTCGTTCAGCGTGGCCCCGTCGCAGATTTCGGCTGACCAATCTTCATGAACGGCTTGCTTCCGAATCTGTTCGATTTCGTGCAGGCTGAGCGGGCCGAGGGCTTCGTTGTCTCGGCCGAAGAAGTGACCTTTCCATGAGGTGGGAACGCCGCGCAGTGCGGGGGGAATCTGGAACATCACGACCCGGCCTTCGGGCCGCACGACTTCATGGATTTCCTCGAACGTCAGCCGATTGCTGGTTTGATTGGCGATCTCTTCCTTGAGGCTGTCGAGATGCGCACGACTCGGCCGGTATTGTGAGCCGACAATTTGTTTCGGCTTGTCTTTGACGCCAAACACGAGCCACGCCCACGGTTGGCTTTTGAGATTGGCCTCGTTGCTCAACGCCGAGAAATACTTGCCCAGGTCGTCGAAGTCGTAGCCGTTCTTGGCTTCCTTGAACTCGACCCACTCCGTCTCCGCAGGCAGAGTCAGCAACTCAGTCAACTTGGCTTGCAGTTCCGCGGGAGTCATTGCTGGGTACGTGCCTTTGTATCTGCCTATCTGAAATCTGAAATTTGAACTCTGCTAATTTGAAATCTGAAATTTGAAATCTCAAATCCCAACCTCACTCGCCCTTCTTCTTCCGCCCCGCCCGTGCCTTGCTCACCTTCTCCGGCGGCGTCCAGTTGCGAATCACTTCCAGCGTCAGGCCGAGTTCGTGGGCGTCCGATTCCAGCATGTGTTGGAACGACTGGCCGGCCGTGTCGCCGTATTCGGGATCGACTTCACGATGCCATTGTTGAATCCACGGGATCAGTTGGTCCAAGCCCGCCAACAGCGGAGTCAGTCGCTCGGCCGACCAGCCTTCACGTTTGCGAGCGTCGTAATACGCCACGAGGGCCGTCGCCTGTTCCAGGTGATTCCATCCGGCCCAGCCGACCACGAGCGTTGGGTCGCTGTCGGTGGAACAGTGCGGGTAGCTGACCCAGCGCTCTTTGGGAACATCCAGCTTGCCGCGTAGTCGCCAGTAATCGGTCTTCAGGAAATCCGCGCTGATGTATTTGGGCGGGACGGGAATGGCGGGGAAGTTTTCAGTTTTCAGTGATTCAGTTTTCAGTGATTCAGTTTTCGGTGGTTCAGTTTTCGGTGGTTCAGTTTTCAGTGAGTTCCCATCCTCTTGCTGAACACTGAAAACTGAACACTGAAAACTGCTCCGATCTTCCTCCCGTTGCAATTCCCAGGTTCGTTCCCAGAGTTCTCGCTTCCGCAGACCCGGTGGCTTGTACCGCAGGATCGGCAGCCAGGGGACCGCTTCGCCTTCAAC
Organism: Planctomyces sp.; assembly: GCA_043775215.1. Classification (GTDB taxonomy): domain Bacteria; phylum Planctomycetota; class Planctomycetia; order Planctomycetales; family Planctomycetaceae; genus SXKJ01. The sequence continues at coordinate 14,901 of JAYVSP010000641.1, forward strand.
CAACTCGGCCACGAGAGCGGCCAGGTCGAAGTCGGTTCGGCCCCGATACAGAGCGGCAACTTGCAGGAACTCCGCATCGGTACTGGCCACGTCCGTGATCTGCGCCGTTGTGGTCAGTTCGGGATGGTCTTTGGTTCCCTTGGGGTACTTCGGGGTTTCGAGCCGATCGAGCAGCCAGTTCTTCAGCGCCCGCTGTTCCTGCTGTTCCCACGGCTCGGTATTCCAGCGTCGCTTGTACTCCGGCTTCTCGATGAGGGCGATTTCCTTGTTCGTCTCGATGAGCTTGATGCGGCGTTCGACCAGCTCGCGATACGAGGCAGGCCAATCACTCGGAATCTCTGCAATCGGTGTTGAGCCATGCCGATCGAACCACGTCGTTTCGAGTTCACCCTTGGCCATCTGCCGGGCCATGACGATCTCAAACGCGCGCTCACCAAACCTCAGTGCTAGAGCCGCGCCCGTTAGGAAGCGGACTTCACCCCGACTCGTCGCTGGCAAGTCCCCCGCTCCCTCACGGTCGCGGCTCGACCCCGCTGTTGGAGCCGCGCCCGTCAGGAAGCGGTCGTCCATCGACACCCCCGGCGTAATATCGGGGCCTTGCTCTCGTAACGTGTATTCAATTGCGCGACGAAACGAGTTCTCCGTGTCAATGGGCCGTGCGCTGCCGCCGCGAGTCCAGACTTTGAACTTTGGTTCGGTGTCGGCAGTCTCCGCTCCCTGACGGTCGCGGCTCGACGTCGCTGTTGGAGCCGCGCCCGTCAGGAAGCGGTCCTTCTCAAACACCTCCAAACAAGCCTCCGGCAGACAACCCGCCTCCTTCATTCGCCGCGTGGCATAGCTCTTGAAGTCGTTATACACGCGCTTGCCACGCCGGTTCGCGGTGACGACGACGTGAACGTGATTGGTCCGCACATTCAGCGCATGCAATCGCCAGCCACGATGTTGGCAGACCTCTTCAATCGCGCGATGCACGATCGTCCGTTGTTTTGGCCCGAGCTTCACGGGGGAGTGCTTCAGCAAAGCGAACTCACGTCGTTCGCGTTCCTCATCGGGCTCAAGAGGGGGCGTTTGCCACTCGTTGTGGTCTCGGTCAATGGAACCGCGTTCATCGCCGTGCAGCCAGGTGCCGTAACAGGTGAAGGTGACGAAGTACGGCTGCGGTTCGATCTCGGCCTTGGAAACCGTGCGACAGGCTCCCTTCCAGTCCTCATCCAGCACCACAGGACCGGGTGCTGCAATTGCCTCTGGAATTGCCTCTGGAGCCGCGACCGTAAGGGAGCGGTGGTCGTCGTCTTTCGTCCCCAGACAAACCGCTCCCTCACGGTCGCGGCTCGAAGATTCGTCGCGGCTCGAAGATGCGCTGCGGCTCGATCGTCCATTGCGGCTCGAAATTACGTCGGTGAGATCTTCGGCGATCAGCCCATACAGCCGGTAACACTGCCAATCGAGCTCTTCTTGCAGAGCGATCATTTGCGTCCGAATCGTGGCCGCGCGAGTCCGGGCTTCGGCCAATCGCTCGGCGGTCGGCGTGGTGTGCGCGACGATGTTGTCGGGGAGCAACTCCACACACTCACGAGCGAGTTTGTCCAACTCAGTCGCCAGGACGAGCGGTTTCTCGTCGGGGACTGGAAAACGCTCAAGCCCCGTCCCGGTGTGTTCGTAAAATGACTCCCATTTTTCATCATAGATACCACGTCCGATGCCGCTGCTGCCTTTGGTTTGGAAGTTTTGTTTCATCCAAAAGCAGGCTGTGGAACTATTGAGCAAGCCGAGCAGTTCGAGATAGTCGTCCTCAGTGACAGGTCTCGAGCCGCGCCCGTCAGGAAGCGGATCGGCTCCACCGCTCCCTAACGGTCGCGGCTCGACATCGCTGTTGGAGCCGCGACCGTGAGGGAGTGGTTCGGAAATCCCGCTTCCTGACGGGCGCGGCTCTTGGATCATTGGGGGCAACTTGATGATCGGGGCCGAGCGATTGAAGACCTTCCCGCCCCGATCCAGCACAAAATGGTTGTGCGTGGCAACGAACGCAAACACGATCGATAGCGGCGATTGGAGTCGTTGAGCATAGACCTCTCGTAACGCCCACCACGCAATACCTTTTTCCTCCACCGGTACTCCAAATGCCTTTCTGTTTCGCAACGTTGATCGAAAAGGCCAGCAGTACCGGAGATGATCGCCAATGGCACTCATCGACAAGACATTCCCAGCGCTATCATTGGGCCAAAGGCATACTATTTCAGATGACCGTGACCAATCACGGACTCCGTCGCCGAGTATGAGTGGCATGACGTGTTTCAAACCTATTCGGCGCGGTATCTCCTTTTCCAACACCAAGCAATTGTCCTCACCGGTTATGACCAAGAAGCCAAGATCACAACCGAGGCTCTTGAGGTTTGAGTCGTTTTCTGTGTCAAGGCGGTCTCTAAGGTCTGCGGCCCCGCCTCCGCCGATGCTCCAAGGGTGACTCGCGAACGTCTCGCGTGGCGCATCGGCCGTCGATATGTAGTCGTCCTGAGCGTTTGCAATGTCGATCTGCTTGACGATGGACTGCCAGACCAATCCTTGCGAAGCGTTGGCCGGGGTCGTCGGTTCCCCTTTGATGCCCAGCACCGCACGCACGGTGTTTCCAACCGGCTGGCGATTGCGTCCCAACAAAATCACCGTCGGAGTGCCGTGGCCAGGAATATAAGCCCCCGAAGTGTCGATCAAATGCGTGAGGTCGATCTTCGGAAAAAATTCCTCGATCAGCTTCTTGCCAAATTCTCGTTTCATGAATGAGTTGGCCGTGATCATGCCAACGTAGCCGCAGGCTTTTCGACCGCTCCCGCTTCCTGACGGGCGCGGCTCGTGTCGCGATTCACCGCTTCCTGACGGGCGCGGCTCGACCGGCAAAAGGCGCGGCTCGACAAGCAAGGAGCCGCGACCGTTAGGGAGCGGTCTGTCCAACGCGTTGTCCACAGACGCTCCCGGCTCGTCCTGCCGCAGCGCCAGTTCCCAGAACCGTTGAGTAAACGGCACGCCGAGCGAGTATTGGCGGTAGCACACTTTCGGAAAGCGCTCTCGATACGCTTCATTCAGCTTCGAGTCCCGAACGACGATGTACGGCGGATTGCCAACCACGGCGTGATACTGTTGTCCGAGTATTTCTCGAACCAGCTCTTTGTCTTCGCAGGCATAAATCTCTGGCACCCACGATTCATCGAGGAAACGAGTCTCGGCCCGTTTCGTGCCATCTTGATTCCAGCGGCTTCCGAACAGCAGGCTGTCGCCCGTTGCCAAATGAATCTTCCAACCTGGTGCGTGCTTCAATCGCTCGATGCCGCAAGCTTGCACGGCGGCGACGATCAAGCGGAAGCGGGCAATGGCGACCGCGAACGGGTTGATGTCCACGCCCCAGACGCCATTTAGCGCGTTCTGAGCTGCCTTGATTTCGTTGCTCTCTTGCTTACTCCACAAATCGAAAAGCCGAGCGAATCCGCCGAGCAGGAAGTGGCCCGATCCACAGGTCGGGTCGATCATGCGGACCTTTTCCAAACCAAACTCCGCAAGCGCGGGTGTCAGCGTTCGGTCGAGAATGAACTCTTCCACGAACACCGGCGTCTGCAGCAGGGCGAACTTCTTTTTGGCCCGTTCCGAAAGCTCCTGATACAGATCGCCCAAGAAACGAGTGTCGCCGTCTTCGACCTTGAATGACCGCTTGAGCGGAGGATGATCCATGTCCTCGACTTGTTCACGCCAGAACTTCAGAAGGTTCATAGCAGCATCGCCAGAGGGAGCCACGGCCCACAGCGGCGTTTTGCCCTCGGCGAATAAATCCACCGCAGCCGGAATCTTCCCAACCTCTTGAAAAACGTGCTGAAAGTAATCTCGATACTCGGCGTTCTTATGTTCTCGGAAATAGAGAGTCAGCGTGTCTTCGGCCTGCTGGCGTCGTTCCCCTTCACCTGCCAGCCAGCACTCGTCAATCAGGCCGTTGTCTTCCAGGAACCGCACGAAGACGCAGGCCAACACCCATGCGACGGCCACTTGATCGAGATAGTCTTCCAGCCAAACTTCATACGCCTGCGCGGTTCGGCCGCCTTTCTCGATCTGCTGGAAGGCATCCTTCAAGCCGTCATTGATCTTGGCGTCGGCGTTCACCCGCTTCAGCAGGTCTTCCGCCAGCAGCGTGACCTGCTTCTTCAATTCGGGCAGCAATTGTTTGATGTCAACCATTTTGAGTTTTCAGTGTTCAGTTTTCAGTGGGTGGCACACCCTGAGTCATCGAAGGGCGTGGGGCATTTTCCACACGCCCTTCGCAAAGCCTCAGGGCGTGCCACCCGTTGGCATATCACCTGGCCGACCACGATGAAGATTGTCGATCCAGTATTCAGAAACAAAAGCCCGTTGGCCGGTGGAGATCAGCGGTATCTGGACGCCGTCGAGGTACGGCAAATCGGACTGGTTGTTTGACGCGACCAACACCCACAGGCAAGGACACGGGACATCGTGTCCGATCCGATCGCGCAACGTTTGCAGCAGCGACATTTGGTCGTAGCGCGCGATCAAACCGGGATGGACCAATAGCAATGGTCGGTCGCGTTGCATCAATTGGTCAGCAATCCGCGGCGTGACTTCGCCGGCGAGATGCAACAGGTTTCGCCAATCATCGCTGCTTGTGCTTTGCGCGTCGGCCTCGCAAATGTCGCTCCACGGGAATTCGTACTCGGTCGATTTGGCCCGCAACTGCTCAAACAACAGTTCGTCGAATGAAATCCGTTCCAGACCAAACCGATGCACCAGTTCCCGCTCGCATTCGCGCATTCGGCTGAACGTGACGAGCACCACCAAGAATCCGCCCGTGCGAAACGCATGTTGCAAGCGATCCTCGTCCGCTCTGGCCTGAACAGTCTCCGGAGCGGTTGCGTCAATGTGCCGTGTGGATGTGGCGGTATCTCGGCGGCGGCCCATCGACGAACCCGACGTGACCAGCAGCTTGATTTCGCGCCGCCGAAAGACTTGCTTGTCCGCATCCCAATGCACGTCGATGCCGACGCGCTGAAGCATTTGCTCCAGGTCTTGGGGATCGCTGGGCAAGGCTTGGGCTTCGGGATAACGGCTGCTGACACGAGCATGAACCTGCGCGATCTTGAAGCCCTCGTTGCTGTCGCCCAATCCTAATCCGCTGAGCGCCCCGATGCCCAAACGCAGCGCCCGCTCGGCCTGCATGTTGCGAGGATAGATTTCCTGCCGCGAGGAAACCGCCGCCTCGGCACTCATGGCCGCCGCCAGTTTGATCAGCCGCTCGTTGCTGAGAGGCTGACAGCCGGGGACCGGAGCGGGTTGCGGGATGTCGTAGAGTTCCTGAAACACCCGCAGTCGCGGCAACAACGGATCGGCTTTGGCAATCGTGTCGGCCAGCTCACCCAGTTTTTCGGCGTAGCCAGCCAACTCGGCGGAACAGGCGACGAAAGTCTTGCCCCCCACGCGGCGAAGCTGAAGCCGAGGATCAGCCAACGCCACTTCCGTTTCGATCGCGGCTCTGGCAATGCCGGAAGCCAGGCGTTGCCGCTGCTTCAAATCTTGAGTCTCCGTCGCCGGGCGCAGGAGCATCGTCACGTCGATCAATTCGGCAATCGTGGTCACGCCACCGAGTTTCTGAATCTGCTCGACGAGATCGTTCCGAAACGCCGACAGCAAGCTGTCCTTGCCCCACCGCTTTTGATCGACGGCGAGGGCTTGCCCAACTTTGGCACGAGTCTCGTTGATCGCCTCGGCCACATCCGCCTGACTGGGCCAGAGGTCGGTCGGTGAGTCGCCCTGAGCAGAGTCGTTGAGCAACGCCGCTCGAATGGCCCATTCCTGTTCATTCTTCGGACTGCGATTGCCCATGACGCGGTTGTGCAATCGCTCCAGACTGGGAGCGGTGTCGTCCTCGGTAACAGACGACTTTTTCCCGGTGATGTCGGGAAACTTTTGCCGGAGTTCGGCCAGGAATCCGATGATCTCACGCCGGTATTGATCCCCGACGCCCCGCATCATGTGAATGTCGTTGCTCGGACACCGCAGCAAATCTTTCACCGTGATGACGTTCAACCCGTCGAGCGCGTCGCGCGCACGGGCCGAAAGATCCAGCGCCGCCACCAAGGTGTCCAACTCCGCCTGCTCCAGCGGAATGCTGGTCGCGATCTCCTCGCCGCTCGGCTTTTTGACCGTTTGGTTCTCGGCGTCTTTGAAGACCTTCTGCCAAGCGAAACGCATTTCCTCAGCGCTGTCGAATCGCTTGTCAGGATTGCGGTGCAACGCCTTTTTGAAGAATGCCGTCAGCCCCTCACGCACGCTGGGCCTGAACTTCTCTTCGTCGAGAACCAATTCGTCTTCAGTCACGGCGGGATCGGGAACATTTTCCTTTCCCCACTTGGGAAGCTGATCGTTCCCCAAGGTCATCTCGTACAACGTCACTGCTGCCGAGTAGCGCTCCGCTGCCAAGTCCCACTTGCCCGACTTGCGATTCTTGAGGAACGGATCACGGTAGTCGGTGGTTCCGACGCGCAAATTGTCGAGCGGAGCACTGGTCAGCGAGAAGTCGTAGAGGATCAATTGATTCTGCTGCTTGTTCAGCGAGTGAATGCCGATGTTGTCGGGCTTGATGTCTCGGTGAACAACGCCATGACGCTCCAGTGAGGCCACCGCGGAAAGCAGGTTGTCTCCATAGCGAGCCAACAGGTCGAGAGCCGGGACACCGTACTTTCTCAGGTGGGTTGCCAGTGATTCCTCACCCGCTTTCTGAAGAACCAGAACCGTCTTGCCCGCCATTTCCAGCGTGTCGTAGATGTCGATGACGAACTCGCTGTGAATCTTCTTCAGTGCCTTGGCTTCTGCTTGCAGTCGCAGGTTGTCGGCGTCGTTGAGTGCCACCTTCAGGACGAATTGAGTGTCGTCTTTCGTGACGAGCATCGCTCTGGCTGTGGCACCTTGACCCAATACCCGATCGACGACGAAACCATTGGGAAGCCGATCCCCACGCTTGGCCTTGAGAGGTTCAACGGTTGCTGACTCATCGGGCGAAGTCAGTTCGTCTTCAACACCATCCAAGAACGTCAAGAACTCATCGACTGTGCCAATCCGAGTCAGAGCGTCTGGATGCGTACTCCACTGGATAAACTCTTCGAGTCGTGGCCCAACGCCATCGCTGACGGCCGAGATGCTGAGACCATTTCGCTCGCGGAGAATCTGCGTCAACTCGCTGACGCTCCCGGCAGGGGGACGGGACGTGAAAAGATGAAAGGCGATGGCTCCCAGCGAAAAGACATCCGAGGCTTCGGAAACCCTGCGCGGATCGGCCAATGCTTCGGGCGACATGTAAACCATCGACTGAGCCTCGACCAAGTCGTCAACAGCGGTGAGTTGGGCCGTCGTGCCTTTGGCTTGCTGAATACCGACTTGCCAGTTGTAAACCTGAAGCACCGGAGCTTTGGTGTTCGCCTCGGTGACGAGAACGCTCTGCGGACCCAATGCGCAATGAATGACCCGCTTGCGGTGAGCGTGACGAATGGCGTCGGCAATCTGCCGCAGCAGGTTGAGTCGCTCGTCGGTCGAAAGCTCGTGCGACTTTCTCGCCAAGTAGTGATCAAGCCGCTCGGCATGGGGATCGGTGTAGCGAAACAACAATGCCGGCCCGAGTTCATGATCCTTGTAATCCAGAACGGGAAGAATGCCCGGATGATTCAAAGTTTGAATGATCTGGAATTCACGGCTGGCAGCACGTTGAAGCTTGCGTCGAGTTTCTTCGTCGGCAGCTTGCGCCACTGTGTATTGGCGAACTCGACAAAAGACCGACTCATCCTTGAAGGCCACATGCTGAGCCAGCCGATCCTGATACCCCGGCCCGTCCGCAATCAGGTCGCCAAGAACGTAGTCGCCCACTTTTCGTGACCGCTGCGATGGCCGAATGCCCGCAGTCTCCATCGCGCGGGAAATCGCTTTGGCGACTTTGACATCAATCGTGGTTCTCAGGTCAGGATCAATTCCTTGGCCATCACGATTGAGGACCGCTTTCAGAATTCCTTTGCGTTCCTTCTGATCGCCTGACGCAACTCTGTCAGTTAAGAACACTCGATTCCGCGCTGGGCCGTTCAGATCGCATTGCACGTCGTCCCCCGCCAGGAAAACGACCGCATCGAGCCACGGCACGTCGATGTTTTTGGTCGCTGCCTGCGTTTTCAAAAACGACGACAGCGCCTTGGCCTTGCGATTGGCCAAGAGCACGGGATTATCTTCCGAGATCGTCTTGTCACCATTGGAACGGGTCCACGTTCCAGCATCGCCCCAAATGCGTCCCGCCCAACTCTTGATCTCGATCAGCCAGAAGCCCTGCTTGGTTAGCACGAGCAGATCGACTTCGTAGATGGCCCCGTCATTCGTCTGGAACTCAAAATTGCACCACACCCGATACGGATCGTGGTCGGGCAAGCCGCTCCGAAGAAAATCCAGCGCACGCCGCTCATGCTCGTACTGCGACGGCGTAATGATTTTCCAACGTGGTGGTTCCATGCGTTTCTCAGACCATAAATCGGCGCAATCTCGGCTCGCTCAGACATTCTGCGAATGGTAATCACGTTGGCTCCAAATCTCAGCAGCTCAGCGAACGCAATTGGCGAGACAAATCACCGCCCTTCTCGCCAGTTTCCTTGCTCATCGTAATTTGGAGATCGTTCCAGTCCTGCTGACTGCCACAACGCATCACACAATGGCCGTAGGAATGTGGCCGGTTTAATGTCGAGCGAGTCGATCTCCGTCTCAGGTAGAAACGCTGGCGATCGGTCGATGCCGAGCCTATCGCGGACCATGAAGGAACGGCCGGAGGCGATTCGGACGCCCTGGCATCCGACGAACGCTGAAAACATCCAGATGGGAGCATTGAGACCAATTTTCCGACAGAACTCCAAATAGGTCGAAGCAATGTCGAAAAAGGCTTGCTCACAGACGGTGCCGTGAATGAAAGGCGTTCCATTTCCTTCTTCCACGAGGTCAGCCGTGGCAGCTTCAAGTCGTCCGTCCCTGAAAAGCTGTGACAATGCCCGAATTTCGTCTTGATCGTAGAAGTTCATGAACCCGTCCACATTGAATCGTGAACTCCAACCTCCACGCCCCAATGGGCTGATGCGATTGCCGTGCGTCTGAAGTTTCAACCCATCGAAGACAATTCGCTTCTGCACGCACTCTTGCGGGATGAGATGTACGATTAGGATTCTCGCATCCTTCTTCAAGTGCGGTGACGCTCCACTCGCGATGGCTTCAACCCTTTGGCGGTGAAATGCCACCATCCGGTGAAACAAAACCTCGTCCTGTGTGAGCCACGGAGATTGGTGATCTGTCATCTCGAAATTCCTTGGAACGTCTTCGATCATCGTTGCTTGGCCATCGACGAATTTGACCGACAACCCGGCTGGCATTGTACCAGTGCAATTCAGCGATTGGCTCTCGGCGAGTGACTTCCCAAACGTCACAATGACGCCCCCCAATCGAGGTGAACGCTGAACCAACAAGGTTGATCAAATGCCGCGAATCTTTGTGAGCCACGCCGCCAAGGACGAGTCACTCGTCGAAGAGTTCGTTGAACTTCTTCAGGTTGGAATTGGCGTTCATCCCGATGACGTTTTCTGTTCGTCGCTGCCTGGAATGAATATCCCAACCGGCAAGGCGTTCATTGACCACATCAAGTCGCTCATCACGAGCCCCGAAATGGTTCTCCTCGTCGTTACCGAGGAATTCTTGAAAAGCCAATTTTGCCACAACGAGGTCGGTGCTTCTTGGGCGTTGTCACTGCCGATCTATCCGCTGCTCGTGCCACCTATTGGTTACGACGACGTTCGGGGCGTACTTGCGGGAACGCAACTCTCAAAGATCGACGACAAAGAGAAGTTGAATGACCTGCGCGACGATCTCACCGAGAAACTCGGATTGACGCCATTCAGGACCAGCCATTGGGAACGAAAACGAGACAAGTTCTTGGGCTTGCTCCCCAATCTCCTGAACGCGGCAGCAGACGTCCCGCCCATTAGCAACGTCTCTGGACCACGTTCTTGTTTGGTCGTCAATTCCACTGGCTCGTGGTTGAAACTCGACAATGGCTTTTACAAGACGGAACGATTTGAGCACCACGGGGAGTCGCAGATTATGGTTCAAGTGCTTCCCGACAGTCCTGAGCAAGAAGCCGCACTTCATGCGTTGCGAAAGTCGCAACAAATGCGAAAGGCGACGATTGGGTTTGCGTACCAGAATGAAGGTGGCATCGTTCGCATCGACAAAGTGTCGTCAATCTCCCAGAGCGGCAAAAATGTTTGGTCGTTTGATTTGGTCGTCGAAGATCAGCAGTGGGAGATTCCAGTAACCTACAACACAGGCGGCCGGCATTTCACTCCCGACGACATTGCCGAGATGCGTGCTGGGCGGCTGCTCATTAACGACCCACCGCCACCACGCCGCAGGTCGCGAGGTTTTGGGGATGATCATCTCGAATCCATGGCGTTTGAATCGAGCGGTTGCCCGGTTGATCTGCATGAGTGCATCGTTCAAAGAATCGCCAGTCAAAATCGAGATGATTTGGAAACGGCCTTGATTCAGGCTCGACTCGAAACGATTTATCGTCTCAAAGCAGGAGGAGTGGTCGAAAATGTTCTGGAACTCAGTATGGGGCCACTCGACGCAGACAAACTCCACGTTCGCTTCAGAGGAATTCGTCCAAAGCGTTCCAGCGAGGAACCGGAGACGATCACAATTGAGGGTAACTGCCAGCTTTGTTGAGTGAGGCTGCGAAAGCCGTAGTTGAACACGCAGCGATGTTTTTCGAGGCTCCCCCATGACCATCCTCTTCCTCCACGGCTGGCAATCAATCCCCGGTGGCGTCAAACCGTCCTACTTGATCCAGCACGGCCACAAGGTCATCAATCCCAAATTGCCTGATGACGACTTCGAGGAAGCCATCCGTATCGCTCAGAAGGAGTTCGATCAGCACCATCCCAATATCGTCGTCGGATCGTCACGAGGCGGGGCAGTGGCAATGAACATCAACAGCGGCGATGCCAAGCTCGTCTTATTGTGTCCTGCCTGGAAGAAATGGGGAACCGCCAAGACCGTGAAGGCAGGCACCGTAATCCTGCATTCGGAAGCCGACGAAGTCGTACCGTTTGCCGACAGTGCCGAACTGATTCTTGACAGCGAATTGCCACCAGATGCGTTGATCGAAGTCGGCAACGACCACCGATTGGCCGATCCAGAACCGTTGGAAGCGATGCTTGAAGCCTGCGGAGGCTCGTGCATCCCGGAATGGACCGACGACGAAGACGAGATTTTGGAACAAGATTGGGAAGGGCTGTGCTACACGGGAGCGATTCGATGGGCCTCACTAGTGCCACATCTCTCAAACAGCGTTGCATGAGGTGATTAGTCGCTCCAGGCTCCGGCTTTTGCTCAGTTTAACGCGGC
>JAYVSP010000642.1:0-5431 GCA_043775215.1 Planctomyces sp.
TTGCGAACTCGCTCGTTGTCGTCGAAGCACCGATAACCGGTTCCGTCCGCGAACGCCCAGCCACCCGTTGCACGGGCGATGTCACGCAATCGAGCATACACCTCACCGCCAACCCAACTCGCGATCGTTCCCATGCTTCTCTCCAACAATTGTCCATCAACCAACTCGAACCGGTCGCCGTCGGGGAGCGACAGCAATTCGTCGGCGGTGTAGGACGTTTCGGCGATGGCACTCATTGAGTGAACCTCCTTGATAAAGGGTCTCAACATGATTGGAGGCGTTGAGCATTCGTGAGAAACAAGGTAGCGGGATTCGTTGCGGCGTCGCAAGAGTGTTTGTGGGAGGTGTAAAAGGTTGGGTGAAGAAAGGCTACTTGTCTGCCGCATCTCCCCCCGGCAGTTTGTGGCCCATTTTGTCGCGCTTGGTGGCGAGGTATTGTTCGCGCTGCTTCTCGTGCGGAGCGATGATCGGGACTTGCTCGACGAGGGTCAGGTCGAAGCCGGGGAAGGCGTTGACCTTTTGCGGGTTGTTGGTCAGCAGGCGGACGGAGGTGAGGCCGAGGTCTTTCAGGATCTGCAGGCCGATGCCGTAGTCGCGCGTGTCGGATTTGAAACCGAGCTTGTGATTGGCCTCGACCGTATCGAGGCCCTGGTCCTGAAGCTGGTACGCCTTGAGCTTGGCCGTCAGTCCGATGCCGCGTCCTTCCTGAGGCAGATAGACGACCGCACCGGTTCCCTCGGCGTGGATCATGCGCATCGCCATGTGCAGCTGGTCGCCACAATCGCAGCGCAGCGAATCAAGCACGTCTCCCGTGAAACACGACGAGTGGACTCGCACGAGTGGAGCCGGGACCGACTTGAGGTCTCCCCAGACGATGGCCACCGGTTCCTGATCCTCATGCTGGACCGAGTAGGCGATGACGTGGAAGTTGCCGTAGTCGCGGGTCTCGAAGGGAACATCGGCCTCACGTTTGACGAGCTGATCGCGGCGACGGCGATGTCTGACGAGTTGCTCGATGGAAATGAGCGGGATGTCGTACTGTTTGGACAGCGCACGCAGCTCGTCCATTCCGGCCATGCCCGATCCGTGTTCACTGAGAATCTCAATCAACACGCCGACGGGTCTCATCCCGGCCAGGCGGAGCAGATCGACGGTGGCTTCGGTGTGACCGGTTCGCCTCAGTACGCCACCGTCTTTCGCCAGCAGCGGGTTGATGTGGCCGGGCCGCACGAAGTCGGAGGCTTGGCTGGCGGGAAGACTCATCGCACGAATGGTCTTGGCGCGATTCTCGGTACTCACGCCGCTCCCCGCCTCGACGTGATCGACCGGTGTGAGAAAGTGCGTCTGATTCGGAGCCGTGTTCCGGTGGCTATCGACGATCGGCGCGAGGCCCATTCGGTCGGCAGCCTCTTGCAAGAGCGGCACACACAACACGCCCGCCCCATGCCGCAGCATGAAGCTCACGAGTTCCGGCGTGATCATTTCGGCGGCACAAACAAAATCACCCTCGTTCTCCCGCTCTTCGGCATCGATGACAATGATGAGCCGTCCGGCCTTGAGGGCGTCAAGAGCCTCGTCAACGGAATGGAACGGAACGGAACTGGAGTCGGGAGTCGTCATGGTTCGATGGAGTCTAAGGAGGAAGTCGCGGCGATCAACGGCCGCGACATTGTAGGCAGTCAGCCCGCAAATCGCCTTGCCGACACGATTGATAAGCCTCACCACGGAATGCCCAGCGCGGGACACCCGCAACCCAAGTGAAGAGGTTGAACCACGAATCAAACGAATCTCCACGAATCAGAACCAAGAAGAGCCCGACTCTGGTCCCCTCGCCCCGGCCTTGCGGGGAGAGCCAGTCCAATCAGGAGGCTGATTGCGGATTATTCATGGCGAGCGTCCGGCAGATCGCGACCGATCGGCAGGCGGTCTGGTTGGCCCAGCAGATCACTACAGGCTTTGTTTCCGACCTCGTCCATGAGTTTCCGTGCCTTCCGTGGTCAGGCCCTTCGAGTTGAATTCGAACCGGCCGCTACAACCATTACGACGGGCACGACCGAACCGGGTTGTGCAACCCTCGAAAACTGGCCGCTTCCGCATGGACGACTTCATCGCAACAGCTTGACAAAGCGGCGGGTGTCGATATGTTGGCTGCCTGCTTGCACTAGAACCCGCCTCAAAAAACTCTCCTGAACTCGCCAAGGCATCCCCTCGGCAACCTGCCCATGAAGAATCTTAGCGAGCAGAAATAGTGGACACCCACTCTGCCGCTTGAACCCCCGCGTTGATGTTTCCACCTGTTCGTTGCCCTGCGGCATGAGGAACTGACCATGCACGATCGAGCGTTCCGATGTTGTCGATTGTCGGTTGGAGTGCTGGCACTCGCCATGCTGGCTGGTGTTGGACGTGAAACCTTCGCGGCTCCACCCAAGGGGCTGGGTGATCCCGGCCAACTGACGCAGCTTCGACTGGAGCCGAATGTCGAAGGCAAGGGCGTCCTGCTACGAAGTCGTGACGGACGGCAGCAACTCTTCGCGACCGGCATCTACTCGAGCGGCCAGCTTCGCGATCAGACCCGATCAGTACAGTACACGTCCGAGCCAACCGGTGTCGTGCTGGTGGATGCCACCGGACACATGACGCCAATCAAGGATGGCAAGGCCGTCGTGAAGGCCGTGGCCTCAGGCAACATCGCCGCCGAGATTCCGGTCGAAGTCACCGGGGTGGCGAATGACATCCCGATCAACTTCCCCAACCAGATCGTTCCGATTTTCACAAAGCTCAGTTGCAACAGTGGCGGCTGCCACGGCAAGGCCAGCGGGCAGAACGGCTTCAAGCTCGGCTTGCTCGGCTTCTTCCCCGAGGACGATCACGAGTTCCTCGTGAAAGAAGGTCGCGGTCGTCGGATCTTCCCGACCTCTCCCGGACAAAGTTTGTTGCTGACGAAGCCGGTCGGAAAGTCGCCTCACGGCGGCGGCAAGCGCATGGAAGTGGATGGCTACGAGTATCGCCTCATCCACCGATGGATTGAGCAGGGGATGCCCTACGGTTCGGACAAGGATCCTGTTGTGGCCGGTATCAAGTGCCTCCCCGACGGCCGCTTGATGGACCGCGGTGCCGATCAGCAAATCACCGTGATGGCCACCTACAGTGATGGCTCGACGGAAGACGTGACTCGCATGGCGCTGTTCGAGGCCAATGATCCCGAAATGGCGGAGGTCAGCGTGACGGGCCTCGTCAAGACGCTCGACCTTGCCGGTGAAGTGGCCATCATGGCGCGATACCAGGGCCAAGTCGCGGTCTTCCGCTCGACGATCCCGCTCGGGGCTGAGATCGCCGTGAAGCCGGCTCTCAAGAATTTCATCGACGAGGCGGTCGTGGGCAAGCTGGACGTGCTCGGCATCCCGGCCTCACCCGTCTGCGATGACGGCACGTTCCTGCGCCGCCTGTACATCGACATCACCGGCACACTGCCGACGGAAGCCGAAGCGGCCGAGTTCCTCGCCAGCGCGGATCCTGAGAAGCGAAACAAGGTCATTGACAAGCTCCTCGATTCCCCAGCCTACGCCGACTACTTCGCGAACAAATGGAATCTCGTGCTTCGCAACAAGAAACGCGCCAACGATCAGACCGCTCCGACCTACGGTTTCCACAAGTGGATCTGGTCGAGCCTCTATGACAACAAGCCTTACGATCAGTTCGTGCGTGAGATTTTGACCGCCTCGGGCAACGCCGACGACAATCCGCCGGTCGCGTGGTATCGCGAGGTCGATCTGCCGAACGAGCAGGTCGAGGACGTGTCGCAACTGTTCCTCGGGCTGCGCATCCAGTGTGCGCGCTGCCATCACCACCCGTTTGAGAAATGGAGCCAAGACGACTACTACAGTCTCGCCGCGTTCTTCAGTCGAGTCGGCCGCAAGAACATCATCGGCGGCAACAATGCCATGCGAGACAAACGCATCTTCACCATCGACAATCAAGGCCCGGCTCAGGCTCGCAACGAACGAACCGGCAAGATGCTGGCACCTGCCGGACTCGGTAACAAACCGCTGACCGTCACGTCCGATGATGATCCTCGCGTGCTGTTGGCGGACTGGATGTCAGACTCTCAGAATCCGTTCTTCGCCAAGGCGCTGGTCAACCGTTACTGGAAGCATTTCTTTAGTCGCGGCATTGTCGAACCCGAAGACGACATGCGCGAGACCAATCCACCGGCCAACCCTGAGTTGCTGAACAAGTTGGCCCTGGACTTCATCTCGCACAAGTTCGATCTCAAGCATCTGGTCCGCACAATCTGTCGATCCTCGACGTACCAGCTCAGTTCGCTGCCGAACGAGTACAACTTGAAGGACAAGCAAAACTTCTCGCGCTACTACCCGAAGCGACTCACGGCCGAAGTTCTCTACGACGCGTTCCATCAAGTGACGGCGACCGGCCAAGCCTTTGGTGGCATGCCGGCCGGAACCCGCTCGATGCAGTTGCCCGATCCGGGAGCGGCTCAGAACGTCTACTTCCTCAAGGTGTTCGGCCAGCCACAGGGCGATACCGCGTGCGAGTGCGAGCGATCGCAAGAGGCCAACCTCGCGCAGAGTCTGCATCTCCTGAACAGCAGCGAAGTGCAGGGCAAGATCGCCGACGGCAACGGTCGCTCGGGCAAGTTCGCCAACGACAAGGATCGCCCGACCGACGCCAAGATCAAGGAACTCTATCGCTGGGTCTACAGCCGCGAACCGGACGCCGAGGAAATGAAGATCGCCCTCGCCCACGTCGAGAAGCATAAGGACACCCCCAAGATCGCCTACGAAGACATCATCTGGGCGCTGATCAACTCGAAAGAGTTTTTGTTCAACCACTGATGGTGCTGCCCGCAACCTGCGACGATTTCGGCAGAAGCCCGGCGGCACTGATGGCCGGGCTTCTGTTGTCTTACCCGCCAACCCGCCTGAAATCCGCCTACCATCGCCCTCAAGGATTCGACCATGCGAAAGATCGCTCCTTTCGAGAGTCGCCACATTGGACTCTGGTCTGCATTGGCCCTCGGCCTGCTGATTTCAGTCGCCTCAAACGCACAGGCTCAACTGCCTTCGACTCGATTGCTGGCGGTGTTCCCGCCGGGCGTTCAAGCCGGTACTGCGGCCGACCTGACGATCACCAACGGCCTCGAACTCGAAGAGGTCAACCGGCTGCTGTTCAATCATTCGGGGATCGTCGCCGCGCAGAAGATGCAGGATGTCGCGGGCAAGCCGACACCGGTGGCCAATCAGTTTGCGGTGACTGTCTCCGCCGACGTTCCACCGGGGAATTACGAGGTCCGCGCGGTGGGCTTCTTCGGGATCAGCAACCCGCGCACGTTCGTCGTAGGCGCTCGGAAGGAGCTAAACGAAACCGAACCGAACAACACCAAGGAAGTGGCGGGGGCGGTCGAACTCAATCA